>CAYVIW010000054.1:0-49238 GCA_964451815.1 uncultured Planctomycetia bacterium
ATACGGTCATTATCGCCATAGGTATAATGGTGCTCGCTATTATCGCGTATGCCGTGGGAGTGCAGGTTGGTGTTTCCCGCGCAAGTGTTATGGAGAGTGTCCGGGAGGATAAGATAGTGGTAAAAGAGGAGGACGCTGAAAGTCCTCTTACGGAGCCGAGAGAAAAAGAACAGGACGTTCCCGCCATTCCGGAGGACATTGTCAAAACGGCACTACCGGATGATTCGTCGGTCGAGGAAGACCCGGTAGAGGTAGACCCGTACGAAGGGCTGAGACAGGACCACGTGGTCGTGCCTCGGGAGGAAGATACTTCAACGCCCGAAGAAGCAATACCGCCGCCACCGCCGGATACGGTTTACATAATTCAGCTGGCGGCTTTCAGTGACGAATACAGGGCCATAGAAGAAACTGAAAAGCTTTCGGAAAGAGGAGTTTACTCCCGAGTGGTCCAGAGAGGCAACTGGTACCAGGTTTACGCCTCCGGGTACGATACCATAGAGGATGCCAGAGCGGCACGGGACAGATTTAAAACGATGTATCCGGATTGTTATATCAGAAAAGTTAATTAACCCGAGACAACAGAGAAAAACAGGAGAGATAAAAATGACACAGCACCCTAGTTTGAAAGGCAGTAAGGCAGGAGGTAAATTTCGCTCCGTCCTTAAGAGGTATGAAAAAATAAAGGAACTTGATGAAAAGGACAAATGGGACGAAGAAAAGGATTCTGTATATAAGCTGCCCAAGATCAAAAGAATAAAGTTCAAGGTAAAGAAAACCAAAGGTCCGGATGAGGAAAAAGAAGGCGCTGAAGGAGCCGAAGGCGCTTCTCCGGCGGCAGGAGCCACAGCGGCCAAACCGGAAGCGCCCGGCAAGGAAAAAGGCAAGGCCGGCAAATAATGACGATATCCATCAATGATTTCCGAAAAGTCGAACTTAAGGTAGCCGAGATCGTCAGCGCGCAGGAGCATCCCAATGCTGATAAGCTCTACGTGTTGCAGGTGGCGGTAGGGTCGGAAACAAAACAGATAGTTGCCGGGATACGTCTTCAGTACTCGATCAGCGAACTTGTGGGGCGGAAGGTAGTGATAGTCAATAACCTTGAACCTGTCATTCTGCGCGGAGAAGAGTCCCGAGGCATGCTTCTTGCGGCGAGCGTGGACGGTCTGCCGGTTATAATCACGCCGGAGAAGGATGTTCCCTCCGCTTCGCCCGTGCAATGACACCTAATAGACCGGGCCTCGCGGTTGATAAAGTATTGAGGGAGAAGGAATGAGACCCGTTACCTCCCAGGAAATGGCGGATATAGATCGAGCGGCTATAGAAAAATATGGTGTTTCCCAGCATGTTCTTATGGAGAATGCCGGTCGCTCCGTAGCCGAGGTGCTGTGTGCGGATATCGGTGATCTTTCCGACGTGTCTATGTCTATTCTCTGTGGCAGGGGCAATAACGGAGGTGACGGTTTTGTGGCGGCACGTTATCTAATGGACAAACCTTCCCGTCGTATTACGGTCTACGTTACCGAGTCCGAAAAAATAAAACCCGGAGCGGCAAAAGATAATTTTACAAAAATATCATGTTCCGGTATTGAAATAAGGCCAGTCGGAGAGCTTGTGGCTATTGAGAGTAACCGGGTTGGCCCCAGCTTTTTTGTAGACGCTCTCTTTGGCACCGGGTTCAGAGGAGCTCTTCCCAGGACCTACCTGGAAATCGCGGAGTGGGCGTTCAAGGCGAAGATCAAGGTTTATTCCGTGGATGTCCCCTCGGGGCTTGACTCCACAACAGGAGAGGCCAGGGGAGGAAGTTTCACCGCATACAAGACGGTAGCTTTAGGCCTGCCCAAAAAAGGTTTCTACACGGGAAAAGGTCCCGAGCTTTGCGGCGAGATAATTGTTGCCGATATAGGGATCCCGGATGAACTGCTTGAACGATATTTGTAACGGCTTGTGTGTTTAGGATTTTGCGTTTTATGTTTTTTGTGATACTATTCCTCATATGAAAAAGATCAAAGTAAAACTTGGACAGAGAAGCTACGACATTATCGTGGGGCAGGGAACGTTTGGCGAATTGCCCTCCGTCATAAAAAAGTTTGACCAAAAGCCCCCCGTGGTCGTAATTTGTGACAGGACGGTAGCTGCCAAAGGCAGGCATGTCATCTCGACGATCATAAAAAGTATAAGCAACGATGTAATAAAAATACTGGTAGGCCCGGGAGAGAGAGCGAAGTCTTTAGGTGTTTTTGCGGACGTTGTAAAGACCGTGGCTTCACGCACCCGTAAACACCGGCCTGTTATGATTGCTATTGGTGGCGGTGTAGCCGGCGATCTGGGGGGTTTTGTGGCAGCGACATACCGGAGGGGTGTGCCTCTCATCCAGGTGCCCACCACATTGCTGGCGCAAGTGGATTCGTCGGTGGGAGGTAAGACAGGTATAGACCTCCCCGCGGCCAAGAATCTGATTGGCGCGTTCTGGCAGCCCCAAAAAGTCATCATTGACACGGAGTTCCTTAAGACACTACCCCGGAGGCATTTGTCTAACGGCATGGCCGAGGTCATAAAATACGGTGTGATAAAAAGCGCCGGCCTGTTCGAGTTCCTTGAGAAGAACATTTCCCGCGTCAACGCCCGTAAACCCGAAGTACTTGAGAAGATTATATCGGAGTGTGTTTCCATAAAGGCGGGAGTGGTCGAGAAAGATGAGTTAGACCGAAAAGACATACGCATAATACTCAACTTCGGACATACGCTTGGTCACGCCATTGAGACAGCTTCAGGTTATTCTAACAGGTATAATCATGGTGAGTCAGTTGCCGTTGGTATGGTAATGGCGGGGGAGATAGCCGTCAGGCTCGGGTTGTTCGACCGGGCTGACCAGGAACGGGTTAAAGCTCTTTTGAGCAAAGCTGGTCTTCCGATAGGCACAAGGAAGATCCCCCTTGACGCTATATTGAAGGCGTACCGGTATGATAAGAAGTTCACCTCCGGGGAGAACAGATTCGTTCTTCCCCGCACTATAGGCCAGGTGAAGGTCTCAGGAGGCGTTCCGGAGCCGCTTATACGCAAGGTCATAAAAGATTACGCCGTCTGATTTTCCAGGCACGCGGTAAATAGTGGGAGTAAAAATGGTATCTACAATGCTGGTGAAATCATCAAAAAAAGAGCAGATGATAGACATAACCCCGGAAGTTTCAGAGATAGTGAGTGCCTCTGATGTCTCCTCCGGGGTTTGTTACATATATGTGCCGCATACCACCGCGGGTATAACTATAAACGAAAACGCCGACCCCGATGTCAAGGGAGACATCTTGAAGGGGCTCGGGGCCATGGTCCCGGATAATCTTGACTACTGTCATGGCGAAGGCAACTCTCCAGCGCACATAAAGGCGTCGCTTATAGGCAGCTCCATGCAGGTTCTTATTGAGGATGGTGAGCTCCGGCTGGGTACCTGGCAGGGCTTATATTTTTGCGAATTTGACGGTCCTCGCACACGAAAAGTCGATGTCAGGGTAATGAAAGGATAGAAATCTCCTTTGAGAAAACATACGATCGAGCACAGGGTCACCTACAAAGAGACCGATCAGATGAGGGTAGTTTACTATTCCAATTACCTGGTATGGTTCGAGATGGCCAGGACCGAACTTTTTAGGGCCACGGGTCTGAGCTACAGGAAGATAGAGGAAGAAGAAAACATATATCTTCCTGTGATAGAGGTGGAATGTCGCTACAGAGCTCCGGTAAGGTATGACGATATCATTTTCATCGAAACCGTAGTTTCTTCCATGGGAAGGACTCGTATAATCTTCGATTATGAGGTCAAGGTCAACAGCGAGCTCAAGGCGGAGGGACGCACTCACCATGTTTTTGTGAATGACAGAAGCAGGCCCGTTCTTGTTCCGGAAAGCGTAAGAGTAGCGCTATGCCCCGGGACGACCCCCGGGATTACCTGAGGTTGATTTGGTATTCCGTTTCCCCGCGTCTTACCTTTATATTATCCGGCAGTATTTCCAGTAGCACGAACCCGTCCACCATGCTTCCCTCAGAGACAAGTATGCCGTTAACGATAGCCTGCGGATTGCTTGGGGAATACATAATGCCACTGACTACTGGCAGGGACAGGTTTTTCTGTTGTGTCGGAGAAATATAGGATCGGCCTGATACGCGTTCGTCACTTGCGGCAGGCTCTTTTTCGTAGATGGATATTACGTTGTTTTCAGCAGATGAAGCGCTCATTTCTCGGGGGATTTGAACCTTATTATCGAGAGAGGACCCGTGGTCGGACTGCAGTAGAACGCTCGCTAGGATTCCGCCGCCGGCGACAAGTAGAAAGGCCACTATAACGATGAAAAGTTTTAGCGTCCGGGGCTCGCTCAGGGAAATATTCGGCAGAAGTATTTGAGGTTTATCGTTAAGGACTTTTGCTGTCCTTTGCTGAGAGCAAGGCGTTCTTAAAGATGGTACCGGGGTCTTGTTGAACAGCATTTCGCTGGTATCGGGTCTTTCCGACCGTTTTTCCTGAGCTTTTTTCAGTGCGTCGGCTATTATGCTCATGTTACGTTACCGCGATCGGATATTTCCCCTCGATCTCCTGGATGCCTTGCTCTATGACGCTGTACTCAATGAATCTTGTCCCACGGACAAAGCCCAGAAGAAGAGATTTGTCGCAGATAAGGTTGACCACTCTGGGAATACCTTTGGAGTAGGAGAACATCAGATCTATCGCTTCCTGAGAGAAACCGATGTTCCCTGTAGAGCCGGCTACTGTAAGACGATGCTCCACATATCTTGAAAGTTCGGATTTTTGCAGAGGAGTGAGATGGAACCTTACGCTGACCCTTTGACGTAGCTGCACAAGTGACGGTAGGTTCAGTTTGTCTCTCAGCTGGGGCTGTCCTACTAGAATTATCTGCAGAAGCTTCTCCTTATTGGTCTCAAGGTTGGAGAGCATTCTTATGGTCTCAAGTGTAGATGTCTTAAGGTTCTGTGCTTCGTCTATGACAAGTATGGTATTCCTGCCGGCGTAAAGCTGTTCAAGAAGAAAAGTGTTCAGATTTTTGAGGAAAGCCACTTTGCTTCGCCTCTCGGGTGTGATACCGAAATCGTTGAGAATGGCTTCTAAAAGCTGTGTTTCCTGAAGCGTTGAATTGAAGATGAGAGAGCTTTTTGTGTTGTCGTCAAGACTGTTCAAAAGCGCTTTGCACAGGGTGGTCTTGCCCGCTCCTATCTCTCCGGTTATTTCTATGAAACCCTTTCTCTGGTTGATCCCGTAGATAAGATGGTCGAGAGCTTCCCTATGGGTCTGGCTCAAATATAGGAAGTCCGGATCGCTCGTTACATTGAAAGGGTTTTCTTTCAGGCCATAATAGTCAAGGTACATTTTGTTGACTCCGGGTTGAAGGTCGGTCGCTTTTAATACAATTATACGGATAATAGGCTCGTAGTCAAAGAGAAATATCAACTAATAGGGGTAGGGCTTTCGGGACGCACAACATAGTGTAGGACCCAGGGTCGTCCCCTGCTAAAAAAAATCACAAAACACTTGAATTTAATGTTCCTCTCATGTATAGTTGTATCTAATTATGAATTGGGAAGGTATAAATCAGCGAAAGTTCCCGCGGGTAAGCTACAAATGTCTTATCCGTGTTTCCAGGGACTGGCACGAGGAGGTCATAGAGACCTTTACCGAGAATATCGGGGCTGGCGGTATCTGTGTGGTGCTCGAAAAGAACTACGGACTTTTCGAGACTGTGGGGCTGGATATATTCCTCGATGATACGGCCCCTCCTATAACCTGCCACGGGACTATAGTCTGGGTCGTAAAAAGGCATCCGAAAACCGGGTCCGAACCCGAGAAATATGACACCGGAATAGAGTTCCAGGACATAAAGGAAAGCGACCGGGAAAGGATAACTATGCTGGTCCAGGATATATTGGACTCGGAAACTTGACAGTGAACAGGTTGCGTGATATACTTCAGATGATTTGGAATAATATATATTCTATTAAAAGGAGGAGGTGAAAGAAACATGCAGAAAGCCGTAAAAATTATGGTGGTTTGTTTTGTTGTCATAGCTGTTATGGGTATGGCTACACAGTGCTTTGCTCAGGATCCGGCGAAGAAACTCGGAAGAGGTCTAGCTAATGTTCTGACAGGCTGGGTAGAGCTTCCTAAGAACATCTATGATACTAGCGTAGAAGAGAACGTGCTTTCAGGTCTGACAATGGGACTGGCCAAAGGTGTTGGTATGACGATCGTAAGGACCGGCGCCGGCGTTTACGAGACAGTGACATTCCCATTCCCGATACCGGAGGACTATCAGCCAGTATTGGAACCTGAATTCGTTTTTAACTATTAATACGACATCTATGGGTTTTGTTCCGCAAAAAGGGAGCGATCTTTGGTCGTTCCCTTTTTGTTTTTAGCTTTGGTGTTCCGCAAAGGGCAGAACAAAAGAGAACATATCTCAGAGGCCGAGAGGGAGTTATGGGAGAAAAAAGAAGGTATATGCGTTTTAACGTCTTTATAGACGGTTTGAGCCGTCATAAGGGCGGGGCAAATAAGAACCTCAGTATAAATAATTTCAGTAAAGAAGGGGTCGGCTTTGTAAGCCACGATCCACTTACCCCAGGCGAAGAACTAGAAATAGAGATGCTGATCCCTGGAGACAATATGCCCGTTGTAGTCAACGGCGAAGTGGCCTGGGCCAGCGCCCCGGAACAGGACAGTTGTCACTACAGGGGAGGGGTAAGGTTTAAAAAGATAAGCAATGGGGATAAAAGCAGACTGTTGGAGTACATATATAATAGGTGGATAATACCGGCAGGACCAGGCGAAGTGTAAAACAATATAGGAGGATAGTAGTGGTTGACGAGAAAAAGAAAGAGCAGGAAGAAATAAAAGAGGCCCTGGCGGCGGAAGAAGAAAAACCCGCCCAGGAGCCCAAAGAAGAGGCCCCTGAGTCAAAAGAAGAAAAAACGGCCGAGGAGCCCAAAGAAGAGGCCCCTGAGGTAAAAGAAGAAAAACCGGCCGAGGAGCCCAAAGAAGAGGCTACTGAGATAAAAGAAGAAAAACCGGCCGAAGAGCCCAAAGAAGAGGCTACTGATGAAAAAGAAGAAAAACCGGTCGAAGAGTCAAAAGAAGAGGTTTCTGAGGTAAAAGAAGAAAAACCGGCCGAAGAGTCCAAAGAAGAGGCTTCGAAAGTGGAGAAAGGGCCGTCAAACCAGCCCAAGGAAACGAAACCTCCGAAACCCTCGGAGTGTGCTTC
Source organism: uncultured Planctomycetia bacterium (assembly GCA_964451815.1). Taxonomy (GTDB): domain Bacteria; phylum Omnitrophota; class Gorgyraeia; order Tantalellales; family Tantalellaceae; genus CAYVIW01. The sequence continues at coordinate 7,260 of CAYVIW010000054.1, forward strand.
CTGCTCAAAGGCCTTAAGGAAAAAGCTGTGGTATTACAGGAACGGAGCTTTTTACTGCAATAAGAGATGTTTCGGGCGCAAGCGAGAAGAAGACCGTAAGAAAGCCGAAGAGCAGGCCGAAGCGTCGAAAAAGTAGGGTAAGTACTTGAGAAGTTGTCCCGGAGCGGAAGGGATGGGGCCATGTTCCTGTTCTTTCCGCTCTTTTGTTTTTGTACGTTAAATAAAGAGATCCTTCAGCCATCTCCTTGATCTAGGAACCCAGAATATTTAATCTATAATTTTTTGGAAATTCCGTTCTTATTGTTATGTAAGTTGTCCTTCTATTATTATTTTACTTTCTCTATAGGCATAAAGGTAAATACGGTTACGTTCCCGGAGACGTTCGATTTCCTCCGGGAGGGAATCGTACTTAACGGTCCGATCGCAATCCGCACTCGCCTGTAAAACGCGGGGCGGGGCCATCCTTGCTCGTTTTACGGTGTTCCCCCGAGAACATACCCGTATTTACTCTTCCCTCCATGCCAAAGGAAGCAGAGTTCACTGCTGAAGTGTCTAGAATGTTTTACATCAACTTTCAATTATGCTCATTGAAAAAATATTCACAAATGTTATAATGATTATACTATGAGTAACAAATGCCTTTTTTGCGGGATAGCGGCAAAAGAGATACCCGCCGATATAGTATATGAGGATAACGACATTCTGGCGTTCAGGGATATAAATCCGAAGGCTCCTCTGCACATTCTCGTCATTCCCCGAAAACACATAGAAACGCTTAACGATATCGGCGTGGATGATGCCATGACAGTCGGCAGGATCTTTCTGAAAATAAGAGACATTGCCTCTAGAGAAGGCATATCTACTGAAGGATACCGTGTGGTAGCCAACTGCAACAGAGCCGCCGGGCAGGAAGTTTTTCATGTGCATTTCCATCTTATGGGGGGGCGTGACTTTTCCTGGCCGCCGGGATGACATACACAGGGAGGGGAAGATGTCAAAAAGAACAGAACGTCGTAAGCATCCGCGTATAAGGGACAAGAACATATCGATAAAACTTTCCGGGGACGGTGTCAACGCTATAACCCAGAGCCTGGATGTCAGTGCTTCAGGTTTGTATTGTAAAACAGACATAGAGATACCGATCATGACACGGGTCCAGGTTGTTCTCTCCCTTCCGGCGGAGAAGAAGTCGGGTCCATCGGTAGCCATGAAACTCGATGGTGTGGTGGTCCGGGAGCATCCTGTGAAAAAGGACGGTAAGATCCAGCATTATGATATAGCGATATTCTTCAATACGCTCCTGCCCAGGGAAAGAAAAAGATTGGTCAGGTACATAAATTCCAGGACAGGTTAATAATGGTTCATACGGGACATATTTCGGTCGAAACGCGTGGCAATACCGATATTATCGATATAACGGGCGAATGTTCCGATATTCTTATTTCAAGTGGGATGTCAGATGGCGTAATGACTGTGTTCAACCCAGGTTCCACCGGGGGTCTCACGACCATTGAGTACGAAAGCAATCTTTTAAAGGACCTGAAAGAGGCCCTGGAGATCTTTGCTCCGGTTTCAAAGAGATACCATCATGGCATGACGTGGCATGACGATAATGGGTCTTCCCATGTACGTTCGTCAATGATGGGGCCCTCCATATCAGTTCCTTTTTCCGGAGGTAAACTTGTCCTAGGTACATGGCAGCAGATAGTCTTCTGTGATTTTGATACAAGGCCACGCCGACGTGATCTTATTGTCCAGATAGTGGGAGAGTGATGGGTATTCTCACTCGCCATGGCCCCGTAAAACTCGTATGCAGCGTGATATATCGCGACGCGGGGGCTCTCAAAAAAGCAGAAGAGGGTCTTCTGCGGCTGTTTGGATGTCTGGAACCGGCTGAAAAGATCCTGGCTTTTGATTATACCGATTACTACCATGGTGAGATGGGTGGCCCTCTTCTCCGAAAGGTAATGTGTTTTAAAGATCTTGTACCCGTCGGGAAAGCGTATAGAACAAAGCTGGCCACCAACTTGCTGGAAGAGCGTCTGGCTGATGTGGGTTGCCGGACCGCGAATATAGACCCCGGGTATGTTACCGCGGCCAAGCTGGTCCTTTTGACCACCAAAGACTATATCCACAGGGTGTATGTAGGGGGCGGCATATTCGCCGATCCTACATTGTTTTTCAAGGACGGCGCTTTTTGTTCGTGGCCCTGGACATATCCGGATTATTCTTCCGCGGCCATGAGAGAATATTTTGGCACAGTCAGGAGCTTATATCTAAAGAATTTGAAGGACATGGAAAGCAAAGGGAGAGAGATGGCGGGATGAAGAAAAAACATTTCCCCGTAATAATATTCTCATCGGGCATCGTGATAGTGGTTTTTCTCTCGACTCTCGCGGGGTACACCGCTTACACACAATACAAGAAGGATGTTATAACGTCAAATTACCGCAATTCCATCTATGACCTGACGGCTGACATTTTCCGGGGGGATATTTCTATCTATAACGTTGTTCTGAAAAAAAGTGAAGGTAAACCTCTTTTTCCGGTTTTCGAAGGCGTTATAAAGAACAATTCGGGTAAGACCTTTTCTTCCATCTTTTTAGAGATCTCTTTTGTGGATCCCGAAGGACGGGTTCTGTACAAGGAATGGTTTCATCCGATTGGGGAAAAACATTTCGATAATCCGTTCTTTTTTCCCACTTCAGGCAAAATAGGGGATACCCTTCCGCCCGGAGAGACGGTGTCTTTTTCGCATGGGATGAGGAACTGTCCGCCGGATATACTCGATCGCGTATCGATGAAAAGGGGATTCGCCAGGGCCGATGCGTCCAAGGACGTGGAGTTTGTGTATTCCATAGAGGGGATGAAGGTCTTATGAGGAACCTCGTCGTTGTTGTGTATCTGAGCATTGTTGTGGCCTTGGCCCTTCTTGTCATGGCTTTCCTGTATATAGACATGTCTGTACATAAAGGCTTCTGCTACGAGGTTTTTTTGAAAGATTCACCGTACGGAGAGGTAAAGGTCGACAGATATGTTACCGAGAGCAAGGTTGTTTATAAAGCAAGGTCGGAGTTCCCATTCACTTACGGTTATCCTTCGACCTCCAGTCGCCTCATTCTGGAGAAGGACTCAAAACTGCCTATAAAATATAAATTGGAATCATTCGGCGTCAGAGGGGGGAAGATGCTTAAGGCGCTTTCCCAGAAAGGAGAATACTCCGATTATCTGTTCCTTGAAAACCCGGTCTTTATAAAGTTAGAGGGATTTTCGACCGGGGAAAAGACCATGCTTTACTCTCCGGCGGACGTTATGCTGCTAATGGCTCTTATGGAAAGATATAATTACTGGAAAAAAGGCACGCAATTTTTTGAGATTATGGTCCCCATGGATCTTCCGGCGCCCCCTTACAGGACCAAAATAGGCGTCGAGTATCTGGAAGATGAATATATACCTGTTATGGGTAGGAGAATTGAAGCGCAGAGTTTTCGAATAACTTCGAGACATTTGCCAGAAGTAAGAATATTGATGTCAAAATATTCAAGACAGATCCTTGTGATGGATATTCCGGAAAGACGCATGGAGATAGTGCTGGTCTCAGCTGAAGAAGGGCCTACCAAGCGGTTTGAGTGGGTTATGCGCAATTTTCCTTTTGTGCCCGCGAGGCTCAAAGGCGAGTATCTTAAGGCGGATGACGATCTGCCTGAACGGCAACATCCCGGAACTAGCAAAATATCAGATAAAAAAGTGAATATAGAAGGGTATGTGCCTCCGAAAGAGGTCTTTTTTGAAAGCGGCAAACATGTTCTAAGCGGAAGCGTCTGGATACCGGCAGGGGCGGGGCCATTTGTTCCGGTTCTTATTCTGCCTCAGGATGGCCCCAGAAAGACAGGGGAAAAACTTATGACCGACTATCTGGGAAGCTTTCTTGTTGGGGCTGGATACGTGGCTTTCAAGTTCGACAGCCCCGGTCAGGGCAAAAGCCAGGGGAGTTTTCACGAAATAGACGATGACAGCAAGGTTGAAAATATAAGGGCGGCCGTGAGATACCTTAACGGTCTTGATGTTGTCCGCAAAGCTTCAACAGTTATAGCGGCCCACGGTAATAGCGCTTATCTGGCGGTCAGGGCGGCGGATCTTTCAGATAATGTCGCCTCCTGCGTTCTTTTGTTCCCGGAAATCGATGGTTCTGGAGGTGTTTTTGTCGGGGATATCGAAGAAAAACACTCTCAGGAGAGCGTTGCTGAGTATCTGAAAGAAATGATCCCGGGCTCAACTGATGAAGACTTTCTTAAGACAGCCTCGGAGCTTTTTAAACGCCACATAAAAAGTGTATATGATCCCGGGCCGGATCTTGTGTTTTTTATGGGTGTGAAAATGCCAGCAAGAGAATACAGGTCTTATTTGAGAAGAGATACATACGAAGCCATATCCGGTATCACTAAACCCATAATGATAATATCCGGGCGGGACGACCACAAATTGGATGTCAGGGTTCTTGACGATCTTGCCGCCGACTTCAGGGTAAGGAATGACCAAAGTGTGGTCGATCTCCTCCACAAAACCGGGCCTTATGCGGGTGAGATAAAAAGAATAGACGGCCGGTGGGAGTATATCCCGGAAAAAGAGGTTTTTGAGGGTATAAAAAACTGGATCGAGAAAAGATCACTGTTGGATGTCCAGAGCGAGGGCGTGTCCGCTTGACGTCATATTCGCGATGTGATATACTTCTCCCCAACAAAGGTGGATTAGATGAGGCTTAAATTGCCGGAGAGAAGGCGTTTTGTAAGGGTAGAAACGCCATTGAGGGTGGATATAGAATGTGACGGACGCAGTGAGAAGGTGATCACCAAGAACATCTCTCCCGTAGGTTTCAGGTTTGAGGTGGAAAAGAAGTTCGACCGGACGGATATGCTTGAGATGAGACTCCATATACCTATGGATGATACGGTTATAGGTTTGAAGGGGAAGGTCGTGTGGCAGGAGAAGGTAAGCCTTGAAGATGGGGCCCCGATAGATGTAGGTATGGATATCGTGTATATAGAGGAGAAAAATAAGAATTTTTTCCTTAAATACCTTTGTGATCTTTTATACGCGTCAACATACCAGGAACGTACTTGACCTTTTAAGGGAGGCCGATGTTTTACCGACCATTAGCGTTGTTGATATTGTGTTTTTTCCTGGCGGGATGCGCGGACGTACAGGCGCCCCGGCCCGGGGAGATGCTGAGTCAGCCTATGGGAAGCGGCGGGCTCCAAACCGGGATGACAAAAGTCCAAGTGATGGAAAGATACGGTGAACCCGACATCAAAAGCATGGTATTTTCGGACGAGTGGAAGGAGACGAGAGAAGAGTGGATTTACCAGGGGCGGTACTCAGCGCTTCCTGTCGGTGTTGGGTATCTTGTCAACGACCTTTATCTTTATTTTGATGGCGACAATCTTACAAATATAAGCCAAAAACCGCTGGCTCTTGAAGAGCCAGAAGAGCCAGAAGAGCTAGAAGAGCCAGAAGAGCCAGAAGAGCCAGAAGAGCCCGCGAAGGACATAAAGTAAAACGTATCGCCGGTCAGTGTCCCGGTGATCCATGCAGGAGAAAGTAATGCTGCGTATACTGTGTAAGTCTAAGATAACCAATGTTTTTATCACGGATAAAGAAGCCAGATATTCCGGCAGTATCGGTGTGGACAAGGCAATAATGGAAGCGGCGGACATACTTCCCGGAGAACAGGTGCACGTTTTGAACCTGAACAACGGAGAGCGTTTAACAACTTACGCTATAGAGGAAAAAGAAGGCTCGGGTAAGATAGCGCTTTACGGGCCAGCTGTGAGGAAAGGCGAGGTCGATGACGAACTGGTAGTGCTTTCATACTGCTTCATGGAATCCAAGGAAAGTCATAATTTCAGCGCGAAGATAATTTCCCTAGCCAAGAACAACCAGTACAAACCCAACAAGTGAACAGATTGGATATAAAAACATATCCGGATCCATGCCTTAGGATAAAGACCCAACCGGTGGAGAGTTTCGACTCGGACCTTAAGGATACGCTCCGGGCCATGAGAGATATGATGTACCTGCATCAGGGCATCGGTCTTGCCGCCACTCAGGTGGGGCTTGGGCTCAGTGTTTTTGTGATGGATTGCGGTGAAGGGCCGGTAAGCTTTATCAACCCTGAAATAGTTGAAACATCGGGCAGAAAGACAAAGATGGGTGAGGGGTGCCTTAGTATCCCGGGAATAACAGTTACCGTATCGAGGCCGGAAAAGGTAAAAGTCAGGGCCCAGGACGAGACCGGAAGTTTTTTTATCAAAAGCTATGATTCTCTGGCGGCCAAGGTGGTCCAGCATGAGAATGACCATCTCACGGGAAGGCTGATAATAGATCACCTTGATCCTGTGAGGCATTTTCTGGCACGGAGAAGGTTGTTGTCTATCAAAAATAAGCGCTCCGAAGACGGGTGCGAGGTGGTTTGTGGTGTTGGAAAAAGAGATAGCTGAAAGGATAAAAAGCGCGCTCAAGAAACGCGACCTGACCGAACTATCGGTTCTTCGCATGCTTTCCAGTGAGATAAAGAACAGGAAGATAGCGGATCTGGTAAAGGGAGAGCTCGATGATGATAAAATACTTGGCCTGATCCGGAAAATGGCAAGACAGCACGCTGAATCTATAGAAAGTTTCGGAAAAGGTGGGCGCGAAGATCTTGTTAAAAAAGAGAAGGAAGAACTTCTTGTGCTCGAGGCCTTCCTGCCCCGGCAGATGACTGAAAGCGAGATGGTTTCTATGGTCGAAGAGGCCGTAAAGGAGACCGGAGCCTCTTCTATGAGAGATATGGGCGCGGTCATGAACCTTGTCATTTCTAAAGCGGAAGGCCGTGCCGACAACAAGGCCGTAAGCGAGATCGTAAAACGGAAGTTAAGTGTATGATAATGCTGAACTTCCGCGAAGCGCGAAGCGCCAACTTATATAAAACACCCGGTTATCACACGTGAACATACTCGTTTTTATTCTTCTGCTCCTCTCGTCAGCTTTTTTTTCGGGCTCTGAGACCGCGTTCCTTTCCCTCGGCAAAGTAATGACAAGAAGAATAGAGGGGATGGATTCAGCCCCGGCTAAAAGAGTTGTCACGCTTCTTTTGGATCCCCACAGGCTTCTTGTAACTATCCTTGTATGTAACACCTTGGTAAATATAGCGTGCTCGAGTATACTCGCCGGATTCTTGTACAGATTTTTCGGTGAAGCGGGCGTGGGCCTGTCGATCTTGTTGATGACGCTGATCCTTCTGGTGTTCGGAGAGGTCACACCCAAGATGTTCGCGCTTGAGAATGCCGTAAAAGTCTCTTTTTTTTCGTCCGGTCCGTTAAAGGTGCTGGAAAAGGGGGTCGCGCCCCTGCGTAACGCGCTGGGCGGGTTTTCCAGTTTAATCGTAAAGGGCCTGGGTCTTCAGGTAAGGCCGGAGCGTCCTAGAATAACCGAGCAGGAGATAAAGTCGCTTTTTTCGATGGGAAGGAAGAAAGGCGTGGTCAAGGAGAAAGAAAAAGAAATGGTGGAAAGCATTCTTTCGTTCAAAGATTCCAATGCCGCGGATATAATGACGCCGCGTATAGATCTGGTGGCCCTTGATCTGAACTCATCTAGAGAGGACCTCGTGAGGCAGATCAAGGATAATCAGTTCTCGCGCTACCCTGTTTACGTCCACACAATAGACAATATAGTGGGGATACTGCGCTCCAAAGATATTCTGCTTGGAGCTTCCGGACAGATAATGGATTTTGTCAAAAAGCCTTTTGTCGCCCCGGAGAGTATGAAGGTGGACGATCTGCTCCAGGAGCTGCAGCGCAGGCGAACCCATATGGCTATCGTGACCGATGAATACGGGGTTACCTCGGGTGTGGTCACAATAGAGGATATATTGGAGGAGATAGTGGGAGAGATACGGGACGAATTGGACCAGGAAAAACCAAAAATAAAGATGATGGACCAGAACACCTATGAGGTTAGCGGCCAGGCTCACATCAACGAGGTCAGTGAAGGGCTGGGGCTGGAAATAGATACTGATGAGGTGGACACAATAGGAGGATACGTTATCCTCCAGCTCGGCAAGATACCTATGGCCGGTGACGCCATAGATATAGGCGTTTTCAGGGTTACCGTTAAGGATGTTTCCAAGAACCGGATAACCATACTTGAATTCGCGAAAAACGTAGCTAAACAAGGCGACGGTTGAGAAAATGATACCTCTGTATACAATAATGGTGCTGGCGGCTATAGTTTTTCAGGCTTTTTTTACCGCTTCGGAGATGGCCTTCACTTCTTTGAACAAAATGAAGCTCAGGGCCATGATAGATGCCGGAGACGAAAAGGCGGGCCGGCTTAAAATTTTCCTTGAAAAAGAAGGAGCCTTCCTGGGCACCACTCTTACAGGTACTAATATCGCTGTAGTAATCACCTCTGTTCTCGCGACCAGGATATTTTCAGAATATATCGGCCCGGTCGCGGCCCCGTTAGCGGCGACTTTATGCATGGTGCCAATAACACTCATATTCGCCGAAATAGTTCCGAAGATGATAGCAAACCAGTTCGCCACAGATATTGCCATGTCCGCCTTTCCTGCCGTAGAATGGTTTCATCGGATATTCTTACCCTTGATATCAGGTCTTAACGGCGCGGCAAGGATCATTTTGCGTCCGTTCGGCAGGAAGAGGAGCACTTTGGACATAACTCTCACAAAAAGCGACCTCAAGAACATATTGCTTATGGGACACGAGACAGGCGGGGTGGAGTCGGATGAGATCGAGCTTATTCACAAGGTGCTCGAGTTGGGAGGCAAGACCATAGAAAAGATAATGGTCCCGCTTTACCGTGTCTCGTCCATCAGCGAAGATGACTCCGTGGACAACCTCAAAAGACTTGCCGCTATGACCGGCTTCTCCCGGATACCGGTGTACAGCGGCGCCAAGAATAAAATGGTTGGAATAGTCAATATATATGATATACTTTTCAGCGATAACGACCGAGGCGCCTCCGGCATAAGCGGCTTTATTCGGGAGCCTGTCTTTGTGAATATCTCAGACAGCCTTGATATCGCTCTGGCGCGTCTGAGGCACAGGGAACAGCCCATGGGTATAGTCTTAGACAAAGACCAGGAAGTTGTGGGGGTCGTTACAATAGAGGATATACTCGAAGAGATAGTGGGGGATATCAGGGATACAGGATAAAATGGGCTTAAGCATTATATGCGAGGGGGGTAAATGAAAAAGTTCGCGGCGCTTATATCGATTCTCATAGTATTGTCCTTTTTGGCAGGATGCGGTGAAACTGTCCATGGAGTTGTGAAAGATACAAGGCGTATCGGCACCGGCGTTAAAACGATATTTGTACGGGATTGATCTGTTTTTCGTCTTTTTGTGTTCCTTTCCTGCCTGAGCTTGCCGACTCGGCCAAGCCAAACAGCTGATCATGCGTAAAGAAGATAAAGCAGACCGTGCTCTGGACGTTACCCCGAGCCTTTATAAGGCGATGGAGCATTGCGGATTGTGCGGCCGTCAATGCGGCGTGGATCGTCTCAAGGGCGAGAAAGGCGCGTGCAACGCGGGGAGTGATCCGGTAGTTTACAGCGCTATGGTCCATAGGGGAGAGGAGCCTCCTGTTTCCGGGGACAGAGGTTCAGGCACGATATTCTTCTCGGGTTGCGCCATGAAGTGCGTCTATTGCCAGAATTTCCGTTTCAGCCAGTCCATGACCGGAAGAAAAGAGCTTCCGGAAAAACTGGCGGAGACGATGCTTCGTTTGCAGGATCAAGGTTGTCATAATATAAACCTGGTAAACCCCACCCATTTTGTTCCCGCGATAGTTCAAGCTCTTGGGGTCGCTTTTTCAAGAGGGCTCGACCTGCCGGTCTTATACAATACCGCAGGATATGATAGCTGGGATATTATAAGATCTCTGGAAGGGCTTGTGGATATATATCTTCCGGATATGAGGTATTCTCAAGACCCCATGGCTGTTAAATACTCTCAAGCGCCGGGATATGTTGATGTCAATAGACGCGCTGTCAAGGAGATGCACAGACAGGTCGGCTGTTTGACCACGGAAAGCGGTATAGCTGCCCGAGGTCTTATCATAAGGCTTCTGATCCTCCCGGAGGATATTTCCGGGACTCTGGAGTCTCTCGAGTTCATAGCCTCTGAGATAGGGAAGGACGCGCATATAAGTCTGATGAGCCAGTATTATCCGGCCTATAAGGCAAGATATCTTGACGGTCTTGCCCGGCGTATAGGCCGGGAGGACTACGAAAGCGCGGTTCGAAAAATGGAGTATCTGGGGCTCTGTAACGGATGGGTACAGCCTTTAGACGGTGAGTTCGACGAAAGGTTTGCCGGAGAGAATTTCTTGCCTGGGATATAAGAACATATTTACCGCAAAGTTTTCCTGAAATCCGGCTGTTCTGAGTGAACGGAGGATGGGGGAGGGTTGAAGGATCTTTTTATCTGGTGTATGTTACTTGCGTCTGATCACTCGGATGTAGTTTTGTCTTGTGTTTGCTATAACTATCTTTTTCCAGTCCGGATAGTATTTGCCCACGGCCTCTTCGATGGTCTTTTTGCCGGTCCGGTGAAGTGAACGGTTTGATATGAAACTGTAGGACTCTTCCTTATCCTGCCATATGGATATGGCGTGGGAGATGCTGATGCCGTTAAAGCTGACTATCGCTATATTGTTCTGAATACCTATTTTGGAAAGAAAGGCTGAAGCCAGTACCGCGAAGTCTTCACAGTTGCCCTGTTTGGAGAGTATCGTTTGGTCCGGAGCCTGGCGGTCTTTTGTGAGTTTCCACTGGTATTCAAATTCACTAGAAAGCCAGTTAGCGAAGTCATCTACGGTCGCGATGGAGGAGGGTATGTCCTTGATCTCTTCCATGGCTAAAGCCGTTTCCGTGCAAGCAGAAAATAGCATGAGAAAGATCAATGCGTTGCCAAAAGCGCAAAATATTTTTTTCATTTAACTCCCGGTAAAGTTTTGCTTGATTTTTGATCTAAAGGTAGTATACACTAAAAAAAAGCACAAGTCAATATTTTTTCTCTTAACAGCTTTTTGTGGTATTCAGATATGAAGGGGCATAAAAAAAACCCCGCGGTATTCACCGCGGGGTTTGCGTCAGGGAGCAGGTTATTTTGCTTCGTTCGCAAGAATATACCCGCAGGAATTTATGTAGAAGTTAACTCTGGAATATGACGGGTCTTCTTCCCTTACTTGTTGAAATTTTTTCATCGCGCCCATGTAATCCTTTTTCTCATATAGCTTAACTGCCTCATTATAGATATCCGATATGTTGGAAGAAGAACCCTTAGCGAAGTTTGTTGTCGGGGATGGGGCAGTGGAGGCGGAAGTTTTTTGTCCGTGTTCCTGTTTTTCAAGGGTGCGTTCTTTTTGTTTGCGGACGAGCTCCGCTTGACGCATCGTTTCTCGGGCTGCGATTTCCTGCTGGCGCTGGGCTTTTTTCGCGGCCCGTTCTTGTTCGCGTTTCTGCGCGGCAAGTTCACGCTGCTTTTTTCGTTCGGCGATTTCCTGCTGGCGCCGTTTTTCGGCCGCTTCTTTTTCAGCCTTTCTTATGTGATCTCTCATGGACGGGTCTTCCGTCACATCAAGAGCCTTCTGCCAGGCTTTTTTAGCACCATCCAGGTCGCCTGCCCGATAGAAACGGTTCCCTTCCTCAAAGCTTTGCCGAGCTTTTTCCTCGTTTTTTCTTGCGGTAAGTTCGTCGTTAACCTTTTGAATGTTTTTTTCCGCCTGTTCCATTATCTTTTTCAGAGAAAGGGAAAAGGAAGGGGCTTCCTGTTTAACGATATCTTCCTTGACCCTGGCCTTTTCATCGTCAGAAGATCTGTTCTGAGCGGTAGAAAGAGGGCAGGGCAAAAGGCTCGAGACAATAATAAGAGCTAAAATATTCCGCAATTTCATTTTTCCTCCCGGTGATGCAATTTTATTAGATATCAAAAACAAGCGGTTTGATCCGCGCTTGGTCTTTTACTGTTTTCCATGTTTCTTTAGCTTTCAATATGTCGCCCGCATTATAAGCTCTCTGGGCCTCTTTGTTAAGTTTTTCAAGTTTTCTTCTTTGCTCGAGCATGGCTCGTACATAGTTTAAAGATTGGGTTTCAAGGGCTTGGCCCATTTTCAGAATTTCTTTATAATGACCAACAGCAGATTGAAGGTCTCCATGTGCCTCAGCTTCTTTTGCCCGCGTGAGTTTTTCATATATCTTTTTTCTTGCCAGACTGTCTTGGCTGTTCAGAGTTTCGTCAACTATGTTCCTAGCGTATCTTTTTATGCGGTCTTCTTCCAGGACGTCTTTTATGCGCTCGAATTCCCGGTGGAATTGGTCCTCGAAGTCCAAAGAAATATGGAAACGAGAGCTCGACGCTTCAGAAATAGGGGCATCCGCGAATGGAGTTATAGGAAAACCCCATTCAAGTCTGAGTGTGGCCTGGTCGAACATTCTTATCCGGAGTCCCAAGCCAGCTCCGGCGAGATAGTCTTGTGATTTTTCCCCCTGTATGTTGCCGCGTTTCTGGCCGTATCCCCAGTCGAAAAAAAGCACACCGGTAACGCTGTCTTTTAGGCTCTGGCTTTGCAGGGGGATTTTCCAATCTTCAGGTATCCAAAAAGAGGGGATCAAGAGTTCAAAATTAGTGGAAAGGCCGGTGTCAGCCATGTAGTCCTGGGAAGGGTACCCCCTGACGGAGTTTATTCCGCCGAGTGCGAACTGTTCCTGCGACGCGAGTTTTTCTCCCGCCCATTGGTATTTCACATTGAAAGCGGCCTGTACCCCCAGAGGAAGACTTGTTCTGTGTCTTATACTGAGATCGAATTTCGTGAAAACACTGTCCGCGCCTCTTGAGGAAAACTGGTTCTTGCTTCGCGCGCCCAGCCAGTTGAGGCCTTGTGAAATTTGTGGCGTCATATATGTGATAGCGCCGGGAAAACGGTGTATCAATGTTGTTTTTGCTCTCAAGATCCTGAACCTGTCCCTTGAGAGTATGGTTTCCTCCCCTGCGAGAGATCTAGATGTCTTGTCGTTCGCGTCTAAACCCAGAGAAACCTCGCCTATGTATTCCGCTTTTTTGTAAAGATCCTGATTTATAAAGAACGAGTAGTTCTGTGACTCTGACTTTATCACGAAGCGTTCTAATTCTTTTTTCGGAGCCGACCTGGAGTCACTGTAGCCGTACATAATGCTTGTTCCAAACGGGGTGATCGGAATGGAATGATAAGCGTAGAGCCCCATAAAATCACGTCCAAGGCTCGATCCCATCATGAGTGTGTCGTCGGCCCACAGGAAGTTGTTGTGCCTTACTCCCAGGCCGGTCCGTTCTCGCCCGGTTGACACAGCTCCTTCACGGTCAAAACTCCCGAAAATATGTACAGGGAACCAGGTCCGCACATCCATTATCACGTCGGTGGTGCCGGGTTTTTTGCCGGCGTGCAGAGTGCTGCTCACTTCTCTGTCTGGGTTATTGTTCATCAGCTGTATGCTTTTGCTCATCTTGTCATATCTGAGGATGTCCCCGGGCTTTATGTCCCAGTAATAATCGATGCGGTCTTTGCTGAAAAACCTTCCGTGATCCTGTATAATTAGCTCTCCCATTCGCGCTTCGACCACGCGCAGAGTAACTTTTCCTTCTTCCACATCCTGCGGCGGAGCAAAACACGCCGCGATTATCCCTCGGCGGAGGTAGTCTCTTTCGATCGCGGTGGAAAGAATGCTGATGTCTTCCATCGACAATTCGCGCTCTTCATATTTTTCCACTATGGGGGCGAATTCTTCCGGGGGAAAAGAAACAGTGCCCTCCAGGATTATTTTTCTAACATAGAACCGAGGGCCTTCGGTCTCTTCGGGTTCTTCTTCCTCTTCGATCTTTGGTGGTTCGGACGGCGGGGGAAGAAGCTTTTCTTCGACCTGTTCTCTTACATGTCGGTCAACTTCTCTGGTCGCTCGGTCCACACTGGAAGGATCCGGTTGTGTGTGACCTTCGGGGGAGCACAGCAGGACAAATGAAAGTATGACGCAGAGCAGGATAGAAATGAAGAAGTTTTTTATCTGCATATTGATATTTTGCTAAAATTTTGCATCTGAACAATAATACTATATATAGTAAGCTTGGAATCTCATATAGGATACACTAAAAACCACTTTTAGACAAATATTTTCGGCGAAAAATAGTGCCACTTATTATAGAGGGTTTCAGCAGCATCTTATCTGCCTGCCTTGTAGTATTGTGTGTGGAGTTCCGGTATGGGTTCTCGGGGCACCGTGAAGCGAGCAAGCATGGTCCCGCCCCGCGATATTCAAGCGAGGGTAGGTTGCGAGCGGAACGCTGAGGACGCTTTTCTTTCAGGGGAAATCGTACGTCCCCGAGAACCCATACCGGGACTCCACACACACAATGTTTCGGACGTACACTTTAAGGCCACACTAAAACGCGCCACGAGGGCCAAAAAGGCGGAATTTTTAGCTTTCACATTGCGCGGGTATCGTATATAATGTTCAGCGATCATAGGGGATCGCTTTACTGCGGGGCAAAGCAAGCCCTGAAATATAAACTTCAAAGACCAGGAAGGTAAATCATGCCAAAAAGGGACGACATCAAAAAGATACTGATAATAGGGTCGGGGCCGATCATTATAGGCCAGGCCTGTGAATTTGACTACTCCGGCACACAGGCCTGCAGGGCCCTCAGAGAAGAGGGGTATGAGATAATCCTTGTTAATTCGAACCCCGCCACCATAATGACCGATCCCGGCACGGCCGATCATACTTACATAGAGCCTCTTACCGTAGAAAGCCTGGAAAAGATAATACAAAAAGAAAGGCCTGACGCTATATTGCCCAATCTGGGCGGGCAGACCGCTCTTAACCTCGCTTCTACGCTTTACAAAGACGGTATACTGGCTAAGCACAAAGTGGAAGTCATAGGCGTTAATTTTGACGCCATAGAAAGAGGAGAGGACAGGATAATTTTCAAAGAGACAATGGGCAAATTGGGCATACCGGTGCCCAGGTCGGAGCCCTGCCACTCACTTGAGGAGGCGGAGAGGATCTCAGAGGAACTCGGTTACCCCGTGGTCTTACGCCCGGCATATACCATGGGGGGTACCGGCGGGGGAATAGCCTATAACGTGGAAGAGCTAAGGGTCATTGTCGCCAGAGGGCTTGCGGCCAGCATGGTGCATCAGGTCCTTGTTGAGGAGTCGGTGATCGGGTGGGAAGAACTCGAGCTTGAAGTTGTCCGGGACCAGAAAGGACAAAAGATAACCGTATGTTTCATAGAGAATGTAGATCCTATGGGCGTACATACGGGCGATAGCTTCTGCACGGCCCCGATGTTGACCGTACCTCGACCTCTTCAGAATAAGTTGCAGGAGATATCATACAAAATAGTCGATGCCATAGGTGTGCTGGGTGGTACCAATGTGCAACTTGCCCATAACCCTGAGAATGGACGGATAGTCGTTATAGAGATCAATCCTAGAACGTCGAGGTCCTCGGCGCTCGCTTCAAAGGCCACCGGGTTCCCGATCGCTAGGATATCGACTAAACTCGCGGCCGGCATAAGTCTCGACGAGATCCCTTACTGGAAAGAAGGGACGCTTGATAAATATGAGCCATCTGGGGATTATGTGGTAGCGAAGTTCGCCAGATGGGCGTTCGAGAAATTCCCTCAGGCAAAAGATATTCTGGGTACCCAGATGAGAGCCGTGGGTGAGGTGATGAGCATAGGAAAGACGTTCAAGGAGGCTTTTCAGAAGGCCCTCAGATCCCTTGAGATAAAGAGATATGGTCCGGGGGTAAAAGAGTTCAGGGCTCTCGCGGACGAGGCCCTGAGGGAGAAGATGTTTTATCCGTCTAGCCAGAGGATCTTTCTCATATATGAAGCCCTGCGGCGGGGAATACAGGTCGAAGACGTTTTCGAGATAACACGCATCGGGCGCTGGTTCCTGAACGAGATGAAGGAAATAGCGGATCTTGAGGAAGCGATCGCGAAGAAGGGGTGGAAAGCCCTTCCGGATGAGGATCTCGCGAAAGCCAAAGAATGGGGTTTTTCCGACAGATATCTTTCCGGGATCTTTGGCGTTAAGGAGTCGGAAGTGAGGGAAAGGCGGATATCCATAGGCAAAACAGGTTGTTTCAGCGCTATCCCCGTGAGCGGGGTGAAAGATTCCTCTTATTATTATTCCACTTACTCGGCCGAGGATACTGTGCCCGTATCTTCCGGCAAAAAAATAATGATACTCGGCGGAGGGCCAAACAGGATAGGGCAGGGGATAGAGTTTGATTATACTTGTGTGCACGCGGTGTTCGCTCTCAAGGAGTGCGGTTACGAGACAATAATGGTAAATTGTAACCCGGAGACGGTATCGACCGATTACGACACTGCTGACAGGCTTTATTTTGAACCCCTTACGGTCGAGGATGTGCTGGCCATATATGAAAAAGAAAAGCCGGAAGGAGTGATAGTTCAGTTCGGGGGGCAGACCCCGCTGAATATCGCGCAGGAGCTCAAAGATAACGGTGTCAGGATACTGGGCACCACGCCGGAAAGCATACATTTTTCCGAGGACAGGGAGCATTTCAGCCGGAAGATGAAAGATCTGGGCATTCCCCAGCCCGAAAGCGGCATAGCGCGTTCTCTCGAAGAGGCTCTGGTTCTAGCGGGGAGGATCGGCTACCCGCTCATGGTAAGGCCTTCATATGTTCTGGGCGGCCGCGGCATGGAGATAATCTATGACGAGGACATGCTCAGAAAATACGCCATGGAGGCCATCGATGTGAGTGACGAACATCCGATGCTTATGGACAGGTTTCTCGAGAACGCCATAGAAGCCGAGGTTGACGCCATATCTGATGGAGAAGAGACCTTTGTGGCGGCCGTAATGGAGCATATAGAGCCGGCCGGTGTACATTCAGGTGATTCTGCTTGCGTGATCCCATCTCGCACCATAAAGAAAGAGCATCTGAAGGTCATAGACGAGTATTCGCGTAAGATAGCCAGTGAACTTAACGTGATAGGGCTTATGAATATCCAGTACGCCATTTGTGAAGACAAAGTGTATATCCTCGAGGCAAATCCCCGGGCTTCCAGGACAGTGCCAATAGTATCAAAAATGACCAATGTTCCAATTGCCCGCGTAGCCACCCAGGTAATGGTCGGTAAAAAGATAAAGGATTTTCCGGAGCTTGAGGATATGCACCTGCCGTATGTAGGCGTCAAAGAGGCGGTATTCCCCTTCAACATGTTCCCGGAAGTGGACCCTTTGCTGGGGCCGGAGATGAGGGCTACCGGCGAAGTCATGGGTATAGCGGAGAATTTCGGTACGGCCTTCTTTAAGGCCCAGGAAGCCGCAGGAGCTAAGCTGCCTTTCAAGGGAGCGGGCCTTTTTACGGTATCCGACACCCATAAAAAAGATCTGGTCCCGATAGCCAAGGGGTTGTGTGAGCTGGGGTTCAGTGTTCATGCCACAGAGGGGACTTCACGTTTTCTTAAGGAGAACGGCATACAGAACATAAGGATAAACAAGCTTCATGAGGGCAGGCCCAATATAGCCGACGCGATAAAGAACGGCGAGATAGATTTTATCGTTAATACGCCTGTGGGCAAAAGCGGCAAATATGATGACAGCTATATAAGGATGATGGCGATACAGCACAAGATCCCTTACATAACCTCTATCGCCGCGGCCCGGGCCAGCCTTGAGGGTATAAGGGCAGCCAAAGACGATAAACTGCCGCCCAAGTCCCTTCAGGAGTATCATAAGCTTCTCTCCGGCAAGTCGGGGAGTGCGGCTGAAAAAGCCAAAGTGTTCCGGGGGTAAAAGGGGAGGCGGAAAATGAGCCTTGACTGGTGGGAATTCTACGAGGTAAGAGGCAATCTTAAGATCATCACGGGCGAGATCGCGAGCCTCAGAGAGGAGATCGAAAAACTGAGGAAAGAGATAGAGGCGCTTAAGGCCGAAAAAGAAAAATAAAAAGCGCGGCATCTCCGTAAAAAACGCATGCCGCGTTTTTTTATGGAGCTCTTGACAAGTATAAATACTTGTTATATACTTGTTACTGTGAACGTTAAAAACTTATCGCGGCGGAAAGGATCATGAAAAAAAAGAACCGTTTCAAATTTCAGGCTACAGTATCTGACCGGGGCCAGATCTTTATCCCCAAACCACTTCAGAGCTATTTTGAGATAAAGAAAAGGGATAAGGTTTCGTTTATTGTCGACGAAGACGGCAAGGTTATTTTCAACAAGAAGGAGGGGGTGAAAAATGCAGAGAAAAACGCATAACCACTCGTGCAGGATCGATGGGTATTCCAAAAAAGGGAGTGCGGGGAAAAATGTAAGTCCGCTTCACACCGGTGTTAAAAAAAGTGAGGTCGTGAAGATATTTAACAGGTTTTACCGGGACCAGGTAAATGATCTTTACAGGGCGGTAAAAAACATAGATTGATCGATCTGAATGGAACTTCGAGGAGCAAGGGGATATAAAAACTTGCTAAAAGAGGTAAAAACAAAGGCATTTTTTTGGGGGTAGCCTTGCGGGTGCTTATATGGTGTGATATACTTTAAGTGGCTAGTACAAAAGGAGAAATATTTTTTTACCCGCTTATTAAAGAAGTTTAATAAGTATTGGTGAAGTGTGGTAATGTACAATGGATAAGACAGGGATATCAAAAACTAAAGATCCGGTCGGGGCATGGAAAGAAATGTTCTTTGTCTGGTGCGCCTTTTTGCTTATCTTTTCAATGCTGCTTTTTGTGCCTGTTGCGGAAGCGTCCGAAGACCGGCGTATATCCCGGGATATACGATCAGGGGACCCTGTTAAGAGTGGCTCGGGGATGATTCCGGCAGATATGGTTGCAGGCAAACATATAAAACATGAGGAGTTAATACGGAGCAGGGCGGAAAGGGAATTATTGATCAGAGGGGAAGGGGCGTTGCTTTCTCCCGAAGCCTATGTCGGCACGGATACATCCGAAGCGATGGGTAAAGCTATGGAAGCGATAGCTGTTACCGATATATTAAAACTGCCTGCCAGGCCTGATGGCATTAGTTTTAATAAGATCATAGACGGACTCAACTACGATATGCCCGAAGAGGCCGATACTTCCTTTTTAAGTATGCCCGAGGATAAAACAGGTGTCGCGTTGAGTCGGGTTACGGTTCCCGTCGGAACGGTTCTAATTTTGAAAAACGCGGCGGCGGCGGCATCCAGCATATACAACCGGATCCTCCAGAGGCTCTCTCTTGAGTCCAAAGAACCCGCGGAGCAAAGTATAGAGATAAGAATAACCGATATGCCCGACAATATGAGGAGGTCTCTGGAACCTCTCATGGAGATAGAAGGTGTAAGTGTAAGGGTTCCCGGTCTGGATTACGCGGTAGCCAAGCTTTCCGAAAAAGCCCCGGATATGCAGTATAACGTAAAGGAGGAGATATTCACGGTTAGCAGAATATCTCTTGAGAGGACTGAAAAGGGTTCCTTGTCCGTTAAAGTTCCCCACAATGTTGTTAGAGATCTTGAAAAAAGAGAGCTTTGCCTTTCGGAGGAGAAGAACCCTGAGGGGAAGACAGTAGCCATGAGTCTTGAAGAGGGCGACGTCAGGACTCTGGCAAAGGTCCTGGCGGCTTGGGCCCGCTATTCGCCTTCGGGTTTTGATTTTGACGCGGTGGCGGAAGAAAAGGTAGCGAAAGCCATTATTCGTATCGCGGGAATAGGCGCGGATCCGGCCATAGTGCGCGTTGAGCCCGACGACATATATTCGAGTGAGCTTATGCGGGAAATAGACCTCATAGTCGGAGCGGATAGCGGCGCCAGAGAGCGTATAACGGATTTTATGAGAGGAAGGAGAAAAGCCAGATAAAGATGAGTTCCTGACGGGTGCTGGTCATTCTTGTTTTTTGTGGTAAACTTATGGTCTGGGTCCCGCGCTATCGCGGCAAAAAAAGAGGTGCGTAATGAAAGTGAGAAAAATTATTTTTATAACTATTTTAGTTCTTTTCTTTTGCTCAAATGTAGGTGGTGATCTTATATTTACATATGCAGGTCAAGCAGACCGCGTCTGGGCGGAAGATGAGTACATAGACGAAGATGTGACTGTCCGCGAGTACCGGATAGAAAGACTGAACAAAATTCTTCGTAACCGTGATGACATAACCGCTCTGGTGCCGGGGGTAGTTGTCAAAGACGGACCGGGCGGTCCGTATGTCGAATACAACGGAACGCGCATAGAAAAGCTCGACGATGATATTTTAGGAGAACTTGTGGGCAGCGTAAACAACATCCTTGTCATAAAAAATGTGGAGAATATACAGAGGATCCAACGGGACATCCGCAATATACAACGAATTCAGGATCTTAACAGACAGCAGAGGATGATCCAACAGCATCAGTCAATAAGGGGGTATCAGCCCCCCGCGAGGCCGCCGTCTCCGCCTGCCCAGCCCCCAAGAGCGCCTTCTCAGCCTCCCAGGCGCTGATCCATTAGTCAAAATATGTTGATCTGTCAGTACAGGCAGGTCTTCCGTAAAAATGGTTTTCCATTGAATTTCGCGCCCGCCCATACTATAATGTCAGCTTATAATTCTAATCCACTTCAATGTAACCAGCGGAGATATCATGGATAAAGACGCTATTTTAAAGAGGGCCGGAGATCATTTTTTCGAGCTTGTTGCCGAACAACTTGAGCGTGTGGAAAAGATGAAGGCTGATACCGTTTGGACCGACTATAAAAAGCTCAAACCTGTAATAATAGGCATGTGCCCGGGGGATGGTATAGGCAGAATAATATCCGTTCACGCCGAGAGGGTCTTGAGACACATGCTTAAAAAAGAGCATTCTGACGGGCTTGTTGAGTTCCGGGATATAGAGGACCTTACCATTGAGAATCGTGCCGAATGCCGCAAGGCGATACCCGATGCCGTCCTCGAAGAAATAAAAAAGTGCCATGTGATACTTAAGGGCCCCACAACAACTCCTCAGGATGGAGATAACTGGCCGAATATTGAAAGCGCCAACGTGGCCATGCGTCGCGAACTTGACCTTTTCGCCAACGTAAGACCCGTAAAGATACCGCAGGAAGGTGTGGATTGGACTTTCTTCAGGGAGAACACCGAGGGGGCATATGTCCTGGGGTCAAGAGGTATAGACGTGAGTGATGACCTCAGCGTTGATTTCAAGGTCATAACAGAGCAGGGAGCGGAGAGGATAATCCGGATGGCGTTCGAGTTCGCTAAGAACAACGGGTATAAAAAGGTCACCGCCGTGACCAAGGCCAATGTTGTTAAGACCACCGACGGCAGATTTTCCCGGGTTGCTAAAAGAATAGCCCGCGAATATGAGAATTTCGGGATAGAGCAGGACGAATGGTACATAGATATAATGACCGCGAAGCTTCTGGATGAGGCCCGCCGAAAAGATTTTCAGGTCATGGTACTTCCCAACCTGTACGGGGACATTCTTACGGACGAAGCCGCGCAGCTGCAAGGCGGTGTCGGTACGGCCGGAAGCGCCAACATAGGCAAGAAGTGGGCCATGTTCGAGGCCATACACGGAAGCGCTCCCCGGATGGTGGAAGAAGGCCGGGATATATACGCCGATCCATCTTCTATGATAAGGGCCGGCGCCATGTTGCTCAGACATATAGGTTTTCCGGAAAGGGCGGATAGGCTCGATATGGCCCTTGAGGTATGCGGCCAGTTCGAGCGCAAGAAAGTTATAACCGGCAGGGATAGTGGGGTTACCGGAGAAGAGTTCACGTCATATTTGCTGGAATGGGTGGATGCCCCCGGGCTTGAGACTAAGCATAAGGAGTATACAGTATCGGGATGACGTCCCGGGGGACAGGATGACGGAGGATGGTATAGTATGACGTCAAATTCAAGTAAAGAGGGAATACTTGTTATCGATTTCGGTTCGCAGTATGTGCAGCTTATCGCAAGGCGCATAAGAGAGAACCGGGTATATTCGGTAGTGAAATCGCCTGATATAACCCCCGATCGCGTAAGAGAGATAAACCCGGCGGGCATTATTTTTTCAGGCGGGCCCTCCAGCGTTTACGATAAAGGCGCCCCGTCTTTTGATAAGAGCATACTGAATATGGGTATTCCGATCCTTGGCATATGCTATGGTATGCAGCTGGCCGGGCGTATAGCCGGCGGCAGTCTCGCGCGTTCCGGTAGACGCGAGTATGGTCATACAGTGGTACAGTTCGACAGACGGAGCCGGCTCTTTAAGAGTATAGATCCTAAAGGCGTGACATGGATGAGCCATCGCGATAAGATCACACGCCTGCCTGAAGGTTTCCGGGCCGTCGCTAAAAGCGAGAACACTCCCTGCGCGGCTTTCGAGAATGCCAAAAAGCACATTTACGGTGTTCAGTTCCACCCGGAAGTCATGCACACGCATGACGGGGGGAAGATCCTCAAAAATTTTCTTTTCGATATATGCTCCTGCAGACGCACATGGACCATGAAGAATTTTATAGATAAAATGGTCGAGGATATCCGCGCGCGGGTAGGCGAAGACGATGTTATACTGGGCCTTTCAGGAGGCGTCGATTCTACCGTAAGCGCCGTTCTTCTTCACAAGGCTCTCGGGAAAAGGCTTCACTGCATATTCGTTGATAACGGACTTCTCCGAAAAGGCGAGCGGGCGAAAGTTGAAAAACTTTTCAAAAAGAACATAAAGCTGGACCTTATAGTGGTAGACGCCGAAAAGAGATTTCTCGATGCGCTCAAAGGTGTGACCGATCCCGAGAAAAAAAGGAAGATCATCGGCCATACATTTATCAAGGTTTTCGAGGACGCCGCCAAGAATATAAAGAATGCCAGGTATCTGGCCCAGGGCACACTTTACCCCGACGTGATAGAGTCGCAGTCTTTTTTCGGCGGTCCGTCCACAACAATAAAATCGCATCACAATGTCGGTGGTCTCCCAAAAAAGATGGGGCTCAAGCTGGTAGAGCCGCTCAGGGATCTTTTTAAGGACGAGGTCCGTAAAGTGGGAGCGGAACTGGGGCTGGCTAAAGAAGTGACCGGTCGCCAGCCCTTTCCGGGGCCGGGACTTGCCGTGAGGGTCATGGGAGAGGTTACAAAAAAACGCCTTGATACGTTGCGGGAGGCGGACTGGGTAATAATTGACGTTGCCAAGAAAAAGAACATATACAATAAGACCTGGCAGATATTCGGGGTGTTCCTTCCCATAAAGAGTGTGGGCGTTATGGGAGATGCCCGTACTTATGATGATGCTATAGCCCTGAGGGCGGTAACGAGTGTTGACGGTATGACCGCGGACTGGGCCAGGATACCTTATGAAATTCTAGGGGAGATCTCCAACAGGATAATAAATCAGGTAGAAGGAATAAACAGGGTGGTATTTGACATAAGCTCAAAACCGCCGAGCACCATAGAGTGGGAGTGAGCCGCCGGTTTCTCAGAATGACCGGGGCGCCGACGTAATTGACTCAATATGAAAAAGGTTAGTATGAACTACGCGCGGATAGAAGTACGGGATAAAAAGGGTATATACGATGCCGTCGCCGAAGGTCTTAAACGCGACATAAAAGACCTGGGGATAAAAGGTGTGAGGGGCGTTGAGTACATAAGGGTATATACTGTCCGCGGAAAGTTCTCTGAAAAGGATCTAAAGTTACTTGCTTCCGGTATCCTTACCGATAATATTTCACAAGAATACAGTTATGATCGCCCTTTCGGCGCGCGGGGCAGTGAAGCCAAAGTCGTCGAAATCGCGTATAACCCCGGGGTTATGGACCCGGTCGAGGAGAGCGTTGTAAAAGCCTGTCATGACGCGGGGCTTCAAGGTATATCCTCCGCGGCCACTTCCAATAAATATATTATCAGAGGAGAGATAAAGGACATACAGTTAAGGCACATAACCGAAAAGCTTCTTTACAATAAGATGGTCCAGCATGTTGTGATCGGCCGGGAAGACAAAAAAGAGCCCGCTCTTCACGAATTTGGTCGTGTAGAGGTTGATATGCTGAACGCTTCAGACAGATATCTAAAAGAGCTCAGTGTCAAAGGCCAGCTCTATATGAGTCTTGTCGAGATGCGGGCTATAAGGGATCATTTCAGGAAGATAGGAAGGAACCCGACCGAGTGTGAACTTGAGACCCTTGCCCAGACATGGAGTGAGCACTGCAAGCATAAGACCATGATGGGGGCGATCGACTACAACGGTCGAAAAATAAAGAACCTGCTCAAGGAAACGGTAATGCGCGTAACACGTGAGCTGAACAAGCCATGGTGCGTTTCAGTTTTCAAGGATAACGCGGGTATCATAAGGTTCGACTCAAAGCACGACATATGTTTTAAGGTAGAGACCCATAACCATCCCTCGGCTCTTGAGCCGTACGGTGGTTCAGAGACAGGTGTAGGGGGGGTTATCCGCGATACTATGGGTACGGGCCGCGGCGCAAGGCCTATAATGAGTACCGATGTTTTCTGTTTCGGTCTTCCCGACGCGCCACGTTCGTCGGTGCCGAGGGGTACGCTTCATCCAAAACGCGTTATGAAAGGGGTCGTGAGCGGGGTTCGGGATTACGGTAACAAAATGGGCATCCCGACGGTCAATGGCGCCGTGTGTTTTGACGAACGTTATACGGGCAACCCTCTTGTTTATTGCGGGAATGTGGGCATAATGCCACGCAGGTTCGCTACCAAGAAAGTCTCTCCCGGCGATCTTATAGTGGCGGTGGGCGGACGAACGGGCCGAGATGGTATACACGGAGCCACGTTCTCATCAGCGGAACTTACTCATGAATCTGAGACCATATCTTCCACAGCCGTCCAGATAGGCAACCCCATTACAGAGAAAAAGACGCTGGACGCTTTGATAACGGCGCGGGATCTCGAGCTTTACGAAGCCATTACCGATTGCGGCGCGGGAGGATTCTCAAGCGCTGTCGGCGAAATGGGGGAACGTACCGGCGCCGATGTGCATCTCGACAGAGCTCCTCTCAAATATAAGGGCCTCAAGCCATGGGAGATATGGGTTTCGGAGGCGCAGGAGAGGATGGTCCTCGCGGTGCGTCCCGCAAAGCTAAAAAAATTGATGAAGGTATTCTCTTCCGAAGACGTAGAGGCTACGGTGATAGGTGAATTTACCGATACCCGGAAACTCAGGCTCTTCTACAAAGGGCAGAGTGTCGCGGACCTCGAGATGGGGTTCCTTCACAACGGGCTTCCAAAGGTATCCCGTAAAGCGATATGGAAAAAACCCGCGGAGAACGCGAAAATACTCCCGGCAGCGAAAAAAAACTATACTGTTGACCTTTTTAGAGTACTTTCAAGCTGGAACGTCTGCAGCAAGGAATGGATAATAAGACAGTATGACCACGAGGTCCGGGGCGGCAGCGTTCTGAAACCGCTTGTCGGTAAAGAGAACGACGGTCCATCGGACGCTTCAGTGACATGTCCTTTTCCGGCCGGCAAAAAAGGTATAGCGGTAGCGAATGGCATAAATCCCAGGTATGGCGATATAGACCCGTACTGGATGGCCGCAAGCGTCATTGATGAGGCCATGCGCCAGCTTGTGTCTGTCGGCGCCGACATCGGCAAAATAGCTCTTCTCGACAATTTTTGCTGGGGAAACACAGATAAGCCCAAACAGCTCGGCGGTCTGGTAAGGGCGTCTCAGGCATGTTATGATATAGCCAGGGTTTACGGCACACCGTTCATCTCCGGCAAGGACAGTCTCAACAACGAGTTCAATACCGGAAAGGGGACGGTATCTATCCCCCCGACCCTTCTTATCTCAGCTATAGGAGTGGTGGACGATGTCGCGAAGACCATATCTTCCGACATAAAGTGTCCGGGGAACCTTTTGTATGTGCTGGGAACTACCGCTCAGGAACTCGGCGGTTCGCAGTATTTTCTGGAGCTCGGCAAAAAAGGTGGGTCGGTACCGAAGCTTGACCCAAAGCGGTCGCTCAAGACAATGAAGAGACTTTCCGCTGCGATAAAGAAAGGCCTTGTCGTCTCGGTACATGACTGTTCCGATGGAGGCATCGCTGTTGCGGCGTCCGAGATGCTTTTTTCCGGGGGATACGGCGCTGTTATATCTCTCAAGAAAGTTCCGAGAGCAAGAGGGGTTACTAGGGATGACGTCATTCTCTTTTCGGAATCTAATTCACGGTTCATAGTAGAGGTCCCGGCCGCTTCAAGAAAGGGTTTTGAGGCGGCAGTAGAAGGAGTCCCGTATGGGCTCCTGGGTACGGTTTCGGAGGGTCGGGATCTTATTATAACCGGCTTATCCGGTAGACAGGTGGTCAAGGCCACCATCGGCGCGCTTAAAAGACACTGGCAGGCGCCTTTCAGGAAATTGATGCATGATAAAAAAAGTTAAAGTCATAATATTGCGTGCGGCCGGCACCAATTGCGATGAGGAAACCGCGCGGGCGTTCGCCATGGCCGGGGCGGATCCGGAACTTGTGCACGTGAACGTTTTAAAGAAAAACAAAAGCGTGCTGGACAGCTACCATATACTGGCTCTTCCGGGAGGGTTCACTTACGGTGATGATGTCGCCAGCGGCAAGATCCTTGCCAACGAGCTCCGCTCGAGCCTGAAAGATACGCTTTCAAAATTCGTTTCGAAAGGAAAGCCCGTTATCGGTATATGTAACGGGTTCCAGGTACTCGTAAAGATGGGGCTCCTGCCGGCTCTTGCAGGGGCTGAAAAATTCAGGGTGGAATCCTCTCTTTCACTGAACGATTCGGGCAGGTTCCTAGACAAGTGGGTGTATCTTAAAAGAGTTGACAGCGAAAAGCAAAGGGTAAGGTGTGTGTGGACAGCCGATCTTCCCGATGTCGTATACATGCCCATAGCGCATGCTGAAGGAAAGTTTATCCCGAAAGATCAACTAACGCTTAAAAAACTCAAGGATAACGGGCAAGTTGTTTTCCGTTACACCGCCGCGCCAGGCACAGACCCCGATTCCTCTTACAACCCCAACGGTTCCGTGGATGATATAGCCGGCGTATGCGATCCTTCCGGGTGTGTGCTCGGCATGATGCCGCATCCGGAAAGACATGTCACATATTTACAGCACCCACGATGGAGAAGAGAAGAGGAAGACCGCTCTCTGATGGGGGTTGGGCTGGAGATATTTAAAAACGGTGTAAAATTTGCTGAGAATAATCTATAATATTATATAAGCTACGTTCATGCAGTGACATCTGATGGAGGGAAAGTGAACGACAAAAAGAGAGAAGAAAGAGCGTCAAGAACACCCACGCTGGATTATGAGGATCCCTGGAGGGTTTTCAGGATAATGAGTGAGTTCGTGGACGGGTTCGAGATGCTCAGAGATGTAGGCAAGGCTGTGAGTATTTTCGGATCAGCCAGGCTTCACGCCGCGCATGACTATGCCAGAATAGCCGAAAAGGCAGGCGCTCTTTTCGCGGAAAGAGGGTATGCCGTTATAACAGGAGGCGGCGACGGTATAATGGGTGCGGCTAACAAGGGAGCCAATGAGGCGGGGGGTGAATCCATAGGGCTTAACATAACGATCCCCCATGAACAGAAGGTCAACGAATGGGTGACCCTTCCTCTGGAATTTCGATACTTTTTTGTCCGGAAGCTTATGTTCGCCAAATACAGCAAGGCCTTTGTGGTTTTCCCGGGGGGGTTCGGTACGCTCGACGAATTCTTTGAGGCGCTAACGCTCATACAGACCGAGCGGATCGAACGCTTTCCGGTTGTTCTTGCGGGCAGAGACTACTGGGGGGGGCTGGTAGACTGGCTTTCTTCCGTTTGTTTGGACGAGGAAGTTTTTGACCGAAAGGATCTGGACATTTTTAAGTTAATAGATGAGCCGAAAGAGATAGTTGATTACGTTGACAGCTTTTATAATTAGGGGGCAGCGCGAATGAATATGTCCGACAGCGACGATAAAAGGGAATTTTTAAGGGTAGAACACGAAACTCCGGTCGAACTGAAACTCGTCAGAGGGGAGGAGTTGTCCGCTAAAAAAGAGGTAATGTCTCGTAATATAAGCGCGAGCGGCCTTTTGATAAGAACGCGTAATGAATCGTCCATACCCAACCTTTCGAGTGTTGTCTGGATAAAACTTGACGACAAAATGGCGAATATATGCGGCGAGATAGAGAATGATCTCATACTTTTTAACGGGGGCGTGTTCGGAAGGGTTGTCCGTATAGCCGAAGGCGAACCGGGGCAGTCCTATGACGTGGGCGTGTGTTTTTTGCGCAGCAGTAATATGGCAGAAGATGATATAAAAGCCCTCACGGACGGGCTTGACAAAACAAATAAAAAATAACGGAAGAGGGGTATATGGAAACGCTGAAAAGTTTTATGATAGGGGTTCTGGTGCTTTTTATGGGTCTCATACTATCCGGATTGGTCATTTTGACATGGCCCGTCCTTATAGGCATAACTTCGGTTATATTATCCGTTGTTGCTGTCTTCCTGTTTATAGTTCTGGTTTTTTACGTGATAGTGCTTGTGGGCCATCTAACTCGGATGATAATTTCACGAAGACAGTACCGTGTCTGAAAGAGCCGGTTACGATACTTATCTTAAGGCCGCTGAAGACCGATTCGAGAGCTTGTGCCACCGGTGCGGGGCATGCTGCGGAGCCAGCGACGACCCGTGCACAAATCTATATAAAGCTAATGATGGAAAGTATTTGTGCCGATCATATCCCAACAGGTTCGGCCCTCAGGTCACGGTATCCGGACACAGTTTCACCTGTGTATCAATACGTCGCCATATAGCTGACGGCACCCTCAGATCAGGGTGTGGATACCTGAATCAATATTAATCCTTTAAAAAGTTGCTTAACGCATAAAAAGCTGTATACTTAAGGTTGTAGGGGAAAGGTCATTGTATGCGTAATGAGGGGCATCTTGAAATATTCTCATCAGGGTTGGTCGATGAGCTTCCTCTGGTAATAGTTGGCTTTGATCTCAAAGGGAATATTACTTACTGGAACAAGCATGCCGAAGAATCTACCGGGTATTCCCGAGAGGAGGCTGTGTCCAGGGGGATGACAGCCCTGCTTACAGAGTTTCTTCCTTCTACTTCTCGCCCAGCATCCATCAGTGAGACAAGAAAATACTTCGAACTTATCATTTCGGGGCGCGTTTCCATATCCGATAGAGAGATGTCTCTTCTTTCCGGTGACGGGTGTGTGCGCCATATAAAGTGGAACAGCCATGTCATGTCGCGATCCGGCAAAGGTGGTCCCGAGGGTTTACTGCTAACAGGCATAGATATGACAGACTGGTATATTCTGCAGGATACTGTCAGAGAACGAGAAAAGTATATACGGACAGCTACCAGGCGTTTGAAAAAATATATTTCCCAGGACCCCCACACATCTCTTTTGAACTATCGTCATTTCATGTTAGAGTTGCATAAAGAGTTCAATAGATCAGTCGAGGAGAAAGTTCCCCTGGCGGTCCTTGTGTTGGGCCTGGACAATTTCAACTCGGTAAACCGCTCTTACGGCAATTCCGGAGGGAACCGCGTTTTGCGCGAGCTGGCGGAGATCATAAAAAATAGTCTGGAGAAAAATTTTATCGCGTCAAGGTTCGGGGGAACTGAGTTTGCTGTTCTATTGCCGGGAACAGACATAAAAAAAGCGCATATATGGGGTTCAGACCTTTATTCGTTGGTAACTGAGCATGGATTTTTGGCCGAATCTGGTAAAACGGGTATAACACTTTCAGCATATATGGCTATTGGTGGGTATCCATATTGCGAAGATGTGGTTTCCGCCGACCAGCTCATAGGACGTGTTACCGATAGAATTGAAGAAGCGAAAACGAAAGGGTCTAAGGGGGCTATAATATGTCCTTCAAGTGTTTTGAGTTCCCGGAGAATAAGTCCGGGTATCAAAGACTCCGAGGGCTACAAATATACCGTAGAATTTGTAGACGCTCTGGCCAGGGCCGTAAAGAGCAAGGATTGCTACACTCAGGAACATTCATCCTCCATGTCAGAGTACGCGGTCCGTTTAGCCGAGCATATAGGAATGAAAAAAAGCGCTGTACGGGATGTAATGTTCGGTTCTATGCTTCATGATGTCGGTAAGATAGGGGTAGACAAGTTCATCCTTTTAAAGCCTGGGGCACTTACCGAGGGAGAATATTCCTTGATAAAACAACATCCAAGAATAGGGGCGGAGATAATAAGGAATGTCAGGCCGCTTAAGGATGTTGTTCCTCTGGTCCTATATCACCATGAGAGATATGATGGACATGGTTATCTTAACGGTCTTAAGGGAGAGGAGATCCCTCTGGGTGCCCGCATAATCAGTCTTGCCGATGTGTTCCAGGCCCTTACGTCCGATCGCCCTTACCGAAAAGCTTTGCCGGAAGATGAGGCATTATCGATAATAGGCGAATATTCGGGCAAATATTTTGACCCTAATATCGTTGAGGCCTTTCTGGAAGTTTATTACCTCTTTTTCCGGTCAAAGGACATCCGGCCGGAATGAACCTGATCATATTATAGCGGGTTACGCCTCGCTGGCTCTTTTCTCTC
This sequence comes from uncultured Planctomycetia bacterium, assembly GCA_964451815.1. Lineage (GTDB taxonomy): Bacteria > Omnitrophota > Gorgyraeia > Tantalellales > Tantalellaceae > CAYVIW01. Next base: position 37,839 of record CAYVIW010000054.1, read on the forward strand.
TCCGCATATAGTCGAGTCCAGGCTTAGTATAAACTAAGCACTGCTATGTAATTAATCTGCTGAATCTAACCTGGTTAAATCAACCTGGTTGATTTAACCAGGTTGATTTGATGAAAAATCAAATTTTTGGCCGTTTCGGGGTATTTCAGGTATTTTGCCTTGACCCATGCCGGACAAGAACTTAAAATAGCTCTGGCAGGTATAACTTATTATGAAAAGAGCTTTTCTTATAATTACTACCCTTGCGGTGATGTTTTCCATACACTTTCTCTATTCTCGGAGGGAAGGCGCCTTAGTTCATGATAGGGCCGAAGGGCCGGCTTTGAGCGACGTTAATGAGATATTTCCCGACGCCTCATCGGTCATAAGCGAAGAAGGTGAGGCCTGGACCGGTGTTTACGAAGATCGCGGCATATTGATCGGGAGAGTTATTTCTACTAGTCCGCATGCCGACCATATAAAGGGCTATGCCGGAGCCACGCCGTTATTGATCGGGATAGACCTGAGTGGAGAGATAGTGGGAGTGCACGCGCTTGATAGCAAAGAGACCCCGGCGTTCGTGAAAAGCGTTGTCTCTTCAGGGTTTTTAGGTAGTTTTGAGGGGGTGGGATGGAAAAAGGCGGCGGTTCTCGAGGTAGATACAGTTACGGGGGCCACGATGACTTCAGACGCTATGGGCCGGTCCATAAGACACGCTCTTTCGCTGGCTGAGGGAGCGGATACGCCCCCGCGTCAGGGGTATGGCATCGACGATGTCCTGATCCTCGTTCTGGTCCTGGCGGCGCTGGTGGTGTGCCTTTTCCCTTTCCGGAGACATCAGGTTTTACGGCTCGTTATTCTGGGTATCTCCACGGTTTATCTGGGGTTTATACGCGCGGAGATGCTTTCCATGCAGGTAATCGCGGGGTGGGTAAAACGGGGAGTGGTCACGTATTCCTGCGCGGCGCTTTTGATAATGGCCGTGGTTACTGTAGCTGTATCTCTTTTTAAGGGTAAAGCTTTTTATTGTTATTATATATGCCCTTTTGGAGGTTTACAGGAGTTTGCCGGCAGGTTGTCGCCCTGGAACGTTCGTTTGTCCGCCGGGACATTCAGACTCTTAAGGAAATTCAGGTACGCTCTTCTGGTGCTAATAGCTATGCTTCTTCTGGCGGGGCAGGGCAAAGATCTTACGGGTTTTGAGCCGTTCACCGTTTTCGCCTTTCGGTCCGCGGGGATAACGGTTCTGGTCATAGCGGGTGTGTCGCTTGTTTTATCCTTATTTGTTGGCCGACCATGGTGCACCTTTCTGTGCCCTACGGGCGCTCTTTTAGATATATTCAGGATAAAAAGCACCGTCTCATTTAATTTTTCACGGCCGGATAAGAACGGAGAGGGGCAATGAAAATACTTGTTTCGGTTATTGTGAGCTTGTCTTTTATGTTTTCGGCAGTTACATGGGCGCACACCCAGGGTAGCGCGTCAAATATAATGGAAGTGAGAAGCCCTGCCGAGCAGCTCTTTTTCACGACGGTCCGGATAGAGTCCGAAAAACTGGACGATGCCGGGAACCAGACCATTGAGGTAAGTACAGGCTTTATAGTTACTTATACCTGGGCCCCGGGCAAGAGGGGCGACTTTCTGGTAACAAGTAGGCACGCCATAAAGGACGCTATCAGCGGACGGTTCTTTTTTACCCGGGCGGTCGAAGGCCAGCCGGCCCTTGGCGAGACCTACAATATAGTTTTGGAGGATTTTGAGAATAGGTGGTTTGTTCCGGATGAGTCCGATGTTGACATGGCGATAATGCCTCTTGCGCAGATATTAAGAGAGTTCAACGCCAGAGGATGGCAGGTTTACTACAGGTCTATATCTGAGGAGATGTCGCTTCTCGGGCGGGAACATGGTAAAGATCTCGATGCCATAGAAGAGGTCATCTTCATGGGGTACCCGAGCGGGATCTTTGATGAGAAGAATTTTATTCCTGTCGCGCGCAGGGGGGTTACAGCTACGCCGCTTAATGTTGATTACGCGGGTCTTCCGCAATTTCTGATAGACGCCGCGGTATTTCCCGGGTCAAGCGGAAGCCCGGTCTTTATTGTCGATAAGGGCAGTTACACCGACAGGAGGGGCAACATCAAGCTGGGCAGCCGGGTGATATTTCTGGGTATGGTATCCGGGTTGATAACCCGCAGGGAAATAAGACGTTTCCAGATAGATGGAGTGACCGAGACCCTTCCGGTCTTGAGCACAGAGCAGGTGATAGGCATAGGGGTAGTATACAAGGCGCGTATTGTTTTTGAACTTATACGCCGGCTTCTTGTCTCGAGCGGCGAGATAGTCGAATAAGCTGGTTTGCCTGTCAGCGAAAAAAGTATATAATATAGCAGGTATGCCTGCGGTAAAAATATAAAGTTGCGCAAGCTATGTTAAAGACCATTCTGGGTGTTATATGGATATCACTGGGGTTATGGTGGGCCATCCGGCCGACCGCGCTTAAAGCCCGATTGAAGAGAAAAATGAACCGCAGAATAAGATTTACGGTTTTCTTTTTCGCGTTAATGTTCGGGGTAATGGTGGCGGGAAGCGTTCTTAACGCGCAAGGAATTGTCGCTAAAATTATAGGCATAGCAGGGCTGGTCATATCTATAAAAGCTATTATGGTGTTGACCTCGAAGTCGGCCGAAAAAGTACTAACATGGTGGGGAGAAAGGTCTGTGATATTTTTCAGGATATGGGCGCTTATATTTATCGTCCTGGGAGCGGCGATGCTTTTCTCGAGATAAAAAAAACAGGAGGCATATATGGAACTTATTATCAAGAGGGTCTTAACCGGAGCTGTTATTTTTATATTTATGGTAGCTTCAGCCTTTATCCCTTCAGCCGTAGCCCAGTCCGCTCAGCAGGCGCAGGACCATGACGATGCGCAGGATGCCGGAACTCCTGTGGATGATAAGGCGTGGGAAGATGATATGACCGGTAAGATCGACACCACCATAAAAGTGCTTTATGTGATAAGGGATGAGGTCGAAGAGGCGGAAAAAGAGCGCCTCAGCACGCGGGACGATGATACTGACAGCTCAACGGCCATGGCCCGGAGCGCTGCCCGGTGGATAAACAGGATAAACCGCGCATGGAGGAATATGATGAAGGCCACGGAGGACGACGAGGCCGTACCCACCGGTGGTAAAGACCCCCAGAAAGAACCCGACGTGATCGACACAGGGGCTATAAGCGGCCGGCTAAGCGCGGTCATCGACATGATGTCCTCCATCAGGGAAGAGTTAGAGAAGGAACAGAAAAAAGAGAAAGAGGAGGAATTATGACCGAACGTAAAGACGTCGTAACAATGGAAGGTGCTCCGTTAACTCTTATGGGAGAAGAAGTAAAGAAGGGCGAAGAGGCCCCCGATTTCAAAGTTCTTGACCAGGCTCTTAAAGAGGTTACTCTCGAGAGCACAAAAGGAAAGATAAGGCTAATCGCGTCGGTGCCTTCGCTTGATACGCCTATATGCGATCTTCAGATAAAAAGGTTCAACGATGAGGCGTCCGCTCTTTCAAAGGATGTTATTATCCTTTTCGTGAGCATGGACCTGCCTTTCGCGCAGAAGAGGTTTTGTCAGGAATACAACATAAAAAAGGTCAAAGCTGTTTCCGACCACCGTGACGCGGATTTCGGAGTAAAGTACGGGGTCCTTATCAAAGAGCTGCGTCTTCTGGCCAGAGCGATATTTATTGTGGACAAAGAAGATGTTGTAAGATACTCGGAATATGTCGAAGATATTACCCATCACCCCGACTATGAGGCCGCACTCGCGGCGCTTAAAAGCGCTTTATAACAGTTGGCGCAGTTTCGGTTACAACGTTTTGAAAATATATATAATTTGAGGAGGCAAAAGATATGATGAGATCCGGGAACCCGGCTTTACGGGGAGATATTTTCAGGGGGATGGCTGTTGAGGCGGAGGGGTCCGCCATGACCATCCAGGGCACGGCCAATAAAACCCTTATAATGCTTCTTTTGACGGTTATATCGGCTTCGTGGGTGTGGGGTAACGCGCAGGCGGCCCTTCCATTTCTTCTGCCGGCGGCTATCGCCGGCTTTGTCGTGGCGATAATAACTATCATGAAGAAAGAGAAAGCTTATATAACCGCGCCTATATACGCCCTTATAGAGGGAGTGTTCATAGGCGGCATTTCGGCTATATTTGAGGCGCAATATCCGGGCATAGTCATACAGGCGGTAGCGCTGACGTTCGGTACGTTATTTTGCATGTTAATGGCCTACAGGACGGGCATTATAAGGGCTACCGAAAAATTCAAACTTGGTGTAGTAGCCGCCACCGGAGCTATAGCGGTTATCTATTTCATCTCGATCATCATGGGATTTTTCGGCGCAAGGATGCCGATGATCCATTCGACGGGCCCTATGGGCATAATTTTCAGCCTTGTGGTAGTTACTGTAGCCGCGCTCAATCTCGTGATAGACTTTGATTTTATCGAAAGGGGAGCCGAGCACGGCGCTCCGAAATACATGGAGTGGTACGGGGCCTTTGGTCTTATGGTAACGCTTATCTGGCTGTACTTGGAGATCCTCCGCCTTCTTTCAAAACTCCAGCGCCGTTAAAAAATTGTATAGGGCCACCCTGTTTCGAGTAAAATCAGGTTGCCTCCAAAGTATTTATGATGTATACTACATCGTATGACTAAAGAAATAAAAACTTCCTTTACTTTGACTGAGTTATGCGCCGAATTGACTCTTTCTCCGTCCTGGGTAAAAAAGATAGAGAAACATCTTGGGCTTCACAGTTGGGGAAGCGGACAGAGGGGGAAAAAGAGCTTTTATTCCGAGCACCAGTTCGAATTTTTCCGAAAGATAGTCATACTCAGGGCCTCCGGGTTCGGGCTGGATGAGATCAAGGGGCTTTTTGACAAAGAGTTGGAGATCCTTAATTATGCTATGGACAGCTTTCCCATGGATGAGGATACCGATGAGGGCGGTGCGCCCAGAATGACCACAATACCTGTGTACCTTCTTGTAAATATCTATTGTGGGCCCACGGGTATAGAGATCAATATGACGAAGTATAATGACCAGATGTCCAGAGAAGTCGAACAGGCAAAAGAACTCAAAACCATGGAAGCCGAATATGGAGAAATGATGAAAGAGGTAAATAAGCGTTTCAAGAGTATGAAAAAACACATGACTGCGGAAGCCAAAAACATCGAAAAATTCAAATAGTATTCACAAATCAAAAACTTTTTCCCCGTCGCCTGCCAAAAAATTCATACCATCAAAACTTTTAGTAAATTCGTTTCGAAAACATATTTTCTTTTAGGACAGAAGACTCTTCCTCAATGGAAAGATTGTTAGATGAAAGTTAGAAAAAGAAATGGAAAACGTTAATACAAAAATAGCAAGGTTTACCTTGACTTAACAACTTTGTTATGGTATATTTATTGTGTAAGAAAACACTTGTTCTTTTATAGATTTTTATCGGTCTTCCGATAAAGGCAAACCGTGTGAAAGCGCGGGGCGCAAAGCTCAAGAGCCTAAAGCCGTTCGGCTATGGCAGTCAGTTGCCGAGAATGATCGCGAGATTTTTTTCGCGTCCATCTTTGTTCTCTAGTGACCCATGGCTACGGCCATGGGTTTTCTGTTTTTGGACGACGTCCAAAAACAATCCCGTCGAAGACGGGATAATGGAGAAAAGAATGGACGCTAAAAGGTTTTTAAAAATATTTTGTCTTGCACTGGCTGTCGTGGTCTTAGGCGGCCTTAGCGCGCAGGCTCTTCCGGAGATGGACGAGGTCGTTTCCGGAAGCGTTAATGTTGAGACCGTCGGTGACACGATGACCTTCAATGTTGACAGTAGCAAAGCTATAATCAACCTGCGTTCATTTGATATAGGAACCCATGAAACTGTTACCTTCCGCGGACCCTCATCCGAAGTGCTAGCTCGTATTAACGGGGGAGCGCCTTCGGTAATACAGGGCCAGCTGTTCTCCGATCTTCGAATGCTGGCGTTAATTAACGAAGCCGGCATAAACATAACAGAAACAGGCCACATAGACGCTCGCAACCTGGTGCTTTCCACTCGTGACATAACAGACATGAATTTCATGAGCTCAGACTATATGTTCGAGAAGATGAATGACGAACTCAAGGACCTTCTTTTGCTGAACGAGGGACGCATAGATATCCAGGAAGGGGGTTTCGGTGTCCTGATAGCGGGGGCGGTGGAGAATAGGGGTGTAATTTCCGCTAAAGCCGGCACCATAGTCATAGCCGGCTGCGACGCGCTTAAACTTGATATAGCCGACAACGGACGCATAGCGGTAGCCATAACTAGAGGTGTGGCGGAAAAGATCTATGATCTCAACGGCGACCCGGTAAGCGACCAGATAAAGAATACCGGTCATATACGTGCCGATGGCGGCCAAGTGTATCTTAGTGCTGAAAGTATCACGGATATCTTCAGAAGTGCCATAAACCTTGACGGTATAGTAAGCGCGACAAGAGCGTTCGAGAAAGACGGGTCCGTAAAACTGGAAGCTGATGGCGATATCGCGGTTACAGGGCAGTTGACGGCCACGGACATACTCATAAAAAGCGAAGAAAGCGTAAATGTTAGCGGTGATGTAATATCAGACGGCGGTGATATCACCATAAAGGCCGACAGCAACAGCGACGGCATAGGCGACCTGGTGCAGCAAGCGGGCATAATAAGGGCTGCGGGGCTTGGGAGCATACACCTGGATTCCTCAAATACAGCTATTTTGAGCAAATTAAGGACCGAGTTTGGTGAGATAAGAATAGGAGACTCTTCCGATATACAGCTCGTGAAAGGGTTCGAGGAGATACCGGTATTTGAGGGGCCAAGCGTAACGGTAACCGCGGACAGATTTTCGTTTATCTCCCATTCGGATATGACGCACCTGATAGTGCCCGCAGGAGACTTTTTGATAGATGAAACAATTTACATTGAAAAAACTGATGCCGTTACTATAAGCGGCCCGGGTATGGGAGAAGCTACATATCTTAGATCAAAGAACCTGACGCTTGAATCTCCCAAGGGGGATATCAATACCGCCCCAGGGGTTCTCATCCCGGGAAATCAGGTAAAGCTACACGCGAATAATTTCGGTTCTATAGATAATCCCGTGGGCATAAACGCTAACGTAACATATATCAACCGAATACAAGGGCTGATAAGTATAAGCGAGATGTGGGGGCTGGGCTCAACGCTCATGATACGCGGTCCCGCTCCGACTGAAGGCGCCAGCTCGTGGGGTGCCATAGAGTATAATTCCGATTCACATCTCGTCCTGGAAGCCGAAAAAACTACCGTAACACCGTCATTGCGAGGAGGGGTCGACGAAGCGATCTCGATCCACCTCCTGGGCGATATCACTTTCCACAACCTTGAACTAACAACCTCCGACATAGAAATATATTTTCACGCCGAAAAAACTTATACCTTCAAAGGCACAACACTTATTCAGGGAGCGAATTCCGCCGAAGGCCTTATCCGGCTTTTGTCTTCGCAAGAGGGGGCGCCCTGGTACATCGATATCCAAAGCGAGGAGTACAGAATAGCAAGTGTGGCGGTCGGTGATTCACACAATATAGGTAGCCAAGAAATATACGCTAAGCCCAAAGCGGATCTCGGGGGTAATTACGGCTGGGCTCATAATGACAGTGCTTACTGGCTGGAAACAGGCGCGGGCAACTGGTCAAGTAGCGATAACTGGCTGAACAGTACTATCCCCGGACCGGATCATGAAGTATATTTTAACGCGGGCTCAAATCCCTCTACTATAGATCAGCCCTTTACAATAAAGTCCCTTACCATAGACGGCTATACCGGAACAATAACGCAAAACGCAGATCTTGAGGTTCTGGAGGATTTTTCTCTTGTAACTGGTAATTTCAGCGGGGACCATGCCAACGGTTTTACTGTGGGGGGAGGGTTCAGCGTAACTCCTGCTGATACTAGAGCCTTTGATCGATATGAGATAGATCTTGATGGACATCGATTAGTGCGCGATGTTTATGACCTCCAGGCGATGAAGTGTTTTCTGTCCGATGGCTACAGGCTAGTTAACGACATCGACGCGCCAAGTACAGTTCATTGGAACGGAGATGCGGGCTTCGAGCCGGTGGGCGACGGTACGGATATGTTCACGGGGACTTTCGACGGACAGGGGCATGTCATAACGGATCTTTATATAAGCCGTCCGGAAGAGGATTATATCGGATTGTTTGGTTATACCGATGGTGCTACTATCCAGAACATCGGGTTATCGGCTAATGATGTGACGGGAGATCGCATTGTCGGCGGCCTGGTGGGCTTTTCCCATAACTATTCCAGCATCACAAACTCCTATGCCACGGGGGTTGTGACGGGACAGGGCAATTGGGTCGGCGGCCTGGTGGGGAATAGTCGAGATTCTGACATCACAAACTCCTATGCTACGGGGGATGTGACGGGGGATCAGGTCGTCGGCGGCCTGGTGGGGAGTAACTACAACTCTGACATCACAAACTCCTATGCTACGGGGGATGTGACGGGAGATCAATTCGTCGGCGGCCTGGTGGGAGATAACGCCCCCTACTCTAACATCACAAACTCCTACGCTACTGGGGATGTGACGGGAGATTGGCGTGTAGGCGGACTGGTTGGGCATAGCTTCAACTACTCTGACATCACAAATTCCTATGCTACGGGGGATGTTACGGGAACTCAGTTGGTCGGCGGCCTGGTGGGGAATAACTGGTATTTTTCCACCATCACAAATTCCTACGCCACAGGGGATGTGACGGGAGACTCGGATTTAGGCGGCCTGGTGGGATATATCTCGTATTCTTCCAACATCACAAACTCCTACGCCACAGGGAATGTTACGGGAACCCAGTATGTCGGCGGCTTGGTGGGTACTGATGGGGGCTTTAGTGTCACCACCTACGCCAATAACTGGTGGTATAACGATTTGAGTTACGGCATAGGGAACAACGGACAGTCCGAAAAAACCGGTGAATGGGAAAAAGCCGTGTCAATTCAAGCTTTCTTTTCGTCAGCGCATGAAGTATACACGTCTCCGGGCAGCGAATGGGATATATCATCCACGATCGGCTCGGTATGGGCCATGTCAACAAGAGAGGGCGCGTATCCGCTTCTTCAGTTCCGGTACTCTACAGCTATAAGCGACGCATATCAGCTTCAGCTGATGTTCCTTGACCTTGGGGCGGACTATACGCTCGCCAACGACATCGACGCGAGCGACACTGTGAACTGGAACTCCGGCGCGGGGTTTGAACCTGTGGGAAATAGCACAAGTCCGTTTACGGGTGATTTTGTTGGAGCAGGATATGATATAACCGGCCTTACGATAGACCGCGCATCAAACAGTTATATAGGGCTGTTTGGATATGTAAATGGTTCTTCTGTACAAAATGCGGGGCTTGTTAATGTCAGCGTGACCGGCGCGAATAATGTCGGGGGTTTGATCGGCTCGATTATGGGAGCGTTTGCCACTGTCACTGATTGCAGCGTTACGGGCTCTGTGGTAGGCGGTGACAGCGTGGGCGGCCTGGTCGGCGAAAATGCAGGCGGGACAATAGAAGGATCTTTCTCGATGGCATCGGTTGAAGCCGGTAGCCGCGCCGGCGGCCTTGTGGGTTGGAATCAAGCCGAAATAGAAAGATCTTACTCTGCCGGTTCGGTGGATACTGGCGGTTTCGGAGGGGGGCTTACGGGCTCTAATTCAGGAAATATATCCGATTCATACGCGACGGGGGATGTCACAGCCGGGGTTGCCGGCGGCCTTACAGGGGAGACAGACGGAGGCGCTATAGACAACTGTTACGCGACCGGCCACGTTACGGGAGGCACAGAAGCAGGAGGCCTCATAGGACGTTTCTATAACTGGGGAGGTAGCGCCAATGTCACTGATTCTTTCGCGACGGGTGATGTCGAAGGAACAAATGATACCGATAGTTATATCGGGCCAATGATAGGCAGAAATGTTACCGGGCCGCTACCAGATAATTCATACTACGCGGGAACCGCGACAAACCACGGTACCGGCGGAACCAATGATTTGCCCGGCGCGGGGTACGCCACTACAAGTGTTGCTTTAATGGGCTCCGGCCATACAGTATACAGTACCTGGGACTTTACCCCCGGCACAGGTGTTTGGGACTCGTTCACATACGAATATCCTCACCTCCAGTGGGAAAACTACACTGCTCCTTATGACGCTCTTACCTGGATATGTGACGGCACAGGCGATAACAACTGGTCCACGCTTGATAACTGGTACGGCTGGGTGCCGACTACGGATGAGACAGCTGTATTTTCCAACGCGTCAGACGAGAACTGCACGATTGACGAAAGCATCGATATAGGCACCCTCGATATCCGGTCAGGCTACGACGGCACTATTACGATAGGCGAAGGCAATACTCTCACCCTTACAGGCGACCTTAATATAGGAAGCGGCGCCGAGCTTGACGCCAACGGCCAGGAGATCAATATCGCCGGCGACTGGAGGAATAATGGCGGGACTTTCACTTCGGGCACGGGTACGGTTGAGTTCGTGGGCGCGAGCGCGCAGTCGGTAAAGACCGGCGGGGACAGCTTTAATAACGTCATATTCAATAACTCAAACGGCGCGATAAATGTTTTGACGGATGATCTTACGATAGCAGGCGACGTCACATTAAGCGCCGATATAACCATTACCGCGACAGACCTCAACATTACGATAACAGGTACAACCTCAGGTGATTACACGCTAGCGCTTCTAGGCGATACGGTAACGCTATACGGGGTAAGCTTAACAGGCGGCGCCAACACAAACTCACTCACCGTTACAAGCGATACCGCTACGCGTCTTTACGGAGCCATAACGGTTGACGGGGATGTGACCTTTGACGGAGCGGTGATCCTTGAAGCCGACATCACGATCGATACTGACGGCGGCGTGACTGACGGCGACATCGTCTTCGGAAGTACCGTTGACTCGGATTCGCCGGATACTCCGCGAAGTCTTACGCTTACTGCCGGCACGGGCGACGTTATTTTTGGCGGCAAAATAGGGGGAAGCAGCGGCTTTCCCTTCAGTTCTCTGCGTTCTTTTTCAGCGACCGGCACGGTCGGCAAGTATCCTTTTTCCGATCTCATACTCTATATGGGGCGTCTTTATGGCATGGCGGCGGGAGGCGGAGAATATGGTTACGGCACCATATTCTCACTTAATACAGACGGCACAGATTTTACGGTATTAAGGGATCTTGACTATTATAATGACGGCGGTAATCCTAACGGCTCACTTATAGTAGATTCAGGCGTATTGTACGGTATGGCAAGTAACGGAGGAGCTAACTCGTCCGGCACCATATTCTCACTTAATGCCG
>CAYVIW010000055.1:0-6916 GCA_964451815.1 uncultured Planctomycetia bacterium
AAAACGTGAAAGGCCGTGTTCCCTTATTGCTTCTATATGGTTTCTTGTGCCGTATCCCTTGTGCTTAGCGAACCCGTATTGAGGATACCTTTTGTCCTCATCCATCATGATCCGGTCCCGGAAAACTTTGGCTATTATTGAAGCGCAAGCTATGGACAAGCTCAACATCTCTCCACCGATCAGGCATATCTTTCTCTGGGGGAGGTCTAACTCCATTCTTCCGTCTATTAGAAGATAGTCCGGTCTTGTTTCGAGCTCTTCTACGGCTCTTTTCATGGCCGAAAGCGTGGCATTGAGAATATTGCCCCTGTCTATTTCCTCTACATCCGACATCCCTATACCCACATCGCACCTTTTAAGGATATCCAGGTACGCCTTTTCTCTCTTGCCGGCGGAAAGTTTTTTGGAATCGTCTATCTTTTCAACGAACCCGGTATCCCTCACCACCACAGCCGCCGCTACAACAGGTCCGGCCAAAGGACCTCTTCCTGCCTCATCTATGCCGGCAACTACGCTGTAGCCGTCGCTTACAGCTTTTTTTTCGTAATAGAACCTGTCCCTGCGCGGGGTGTCAACTTTTTTTCCGGACAATTTTTTCCTTTACCTTTGTGGCCTTCTTGCCCTTTTTGCCCCTTAGATAATAAAGTTTCGCCCTTCTGACATCGCCTCTTTTTTTAATTACCACCTTTTCGATACGCGGCGAATAAAGCGGGAATATCCTCTCTACACCTTCCCCGTAGGATATGCGCCTTACCGTGAACATCTTGCCGAGCCCTTTTCCCTTCTTGCTGATGACTATGCCGCCGAAGATCTGCACCCTCATCTTGTCCCCTTCCACGATCTTGAAGTGAACGTCAACGGTATCGCCTATCGCGAACTCGGGCGCTTCCGTCTTGATGTGTCTTTTTTCAACCGCCGATATTTTGTTCATGTCTCTCTCCTCCAATCTACGTACATTATCTTTCCGCACCGTCCAAAAGGTCCGGGCGCCTCTTCCTGGTCCTCTCGACCGCCTGCTCTTTTCTCCACGCGTTCACCTTTAAAGGGTCACCGCAAAGCAGGACCTCGGGAACACGCATATCCTTATACTCGTAAGGCCTTGTGTAATGCGGGTACTCCAGCATGCCATTCTCGAACGACTCGTCCTCGAGACATCCCTGATCCCCGAGAACACCCGGTATCAGCCTTGCTATAGCGTCGCATATCACCATGGCGGGTATCTCCCCGCATGTCAATATGTAGTCGCCTACCGATATCTCCAAAGACGCGAGGCTCCGTATTCTCTCGTCAAACCCTTCATAATGGCCGCAAATAAGGATCATGTGGTCCTCGCGCGCCAGCTCTCTCGCTTTTCTCTGGGCGAATTTCTCTCCCTGCGGCGTCAAGAGTACCACCTTGGGCTTGACCTCCGGAGCGGCCTGAGCTTTAAGATCGGCCAGCGCTCGGTCAACGGGCTCTATCTTCATGACCATGCCCGGTCCGCCGCCGTAAGGTTTGTCGTCGGCGCTGCGGTGACGGTCGCTTGTCCATTCCCTCAGGTCATGCACATCTATCCGGACAAGTACCTTATCCCTGGCTATCCTGACCATCGATTCGTCAAAAACACCCCGGAACATACCGGGGAACAGCGTTAGAATATCGATCCTCATGATCCTCTGGCGGAACACCGGAACGCTCCGGCTCTTCCAGCCTATCCCCCGATCCTTTTTAATATGCTTTTGCCCGTTTCCGACGGTCTCGCCCCGTTCTCAAGCCAGTATTCCACACGGGTCCTGTCAAGAGCCACCGCGTTCTTGCCTTTCTTGGGATCATAGTTTCCGAGCTCTTCCAGCGTCTTCCCGTCCCTCTTGAGCGATTTGGTCATAGCGACTATCCTGTAAAAAGGTTTTTTCTTTGTGCCCATTCTCTTTAATCTCAGAACTACTGCCATTGTACCTTCTCCTTCTTTTTATCCCGCCACATCTATTTTTTTTCTTTTATTCTGGTTATTTTCGCGCCTACAGCCGAAAGTTTTCTTTCTATATGCTCATATCCGCGGTCGAGGTGATAGATCCTGGATATCTCCGTTTTTCCATCGGCTACAAGACCGGCCAGGACAAGAGCGGCCGATGCCCTGAGATCCGACGCCATAACGGGCGCGCCGCTCAGTTTGCTAACTCCTTTTATGATCGCGGTGGAACCTTCTAAAAGTATATCCGCGCCCATCCTGTTAAGCTCGCTTATATGTATGAACCTTTCCGGATAAACCTTTTCGGTTATCACGCTTATGCCCTTTGAAAGGGTCACGAGACTCATCATCTGGGCCTGCAGATCAGTGGGAAATCCCGGATAGGTAAGTGTCGTAATGTCGATCGGTTTTACCCTCCTGTTCGCTCTGAACACCTCCAGGCCGCCCGGGACCTCTCTAACAACGCCCCCGCACTCGTTAAGCTTATCTATCAGCGCAAGGTTATGGCCTATCTCTGTATGTGTTATCTTGAGCTTCCCGCCGGTTATCACGGCAGCTATCATATATGTCCCTGCCTCTATCCTGTCGGGTATGACCGAATGCGCCGCGCCTCTAAGCTCTCGCACCCCGCGTATCCTGACGGTGGGTGTGCCCGCCCCCTTTATATCCGCTCCCATCTTCATAAGAAAGTCCGCCAGATCCGCGACCTCAGGCTCGCAGGCGGCATCCTCGATCACGGTATCCCCGTGGGCCATTACAGCCGCCATGAGTGTGTTAGCTGTAGCCAGCACGCTGGAACCGAAATGCCCCCCCAGATATATCCTGGCGCCTTTGAGCTTACGGGCCCGGGCCAGTATATACCCCTCTTCCACCCGGATATCGGCCCCCAGAGCCCTCAATCCTTTAAGATGAAGATCTATGGGGCGCGGTCCTATTACGCAGCCTCCCGGAAAAGAGACCCTGGCCTGGCCATATTTGGCGAGCAGCGGTCCGAGAACGGCTATCGAAGCCCGCATTGTGCTCACCAGCTCATACGAAGCGGTGAGGCCGCTGACCTTCCCGGAGGATATCTCTACCGCCGAGCCCTTTTTTACAACGCGCCTTCCCAGAGCCCCCAGTATGTCTATCATTGTAGAAACATCCCTGAGGTCCGGCACATTACGAACGATACATTTATCTTCGGTTAGAAGCGTCGCGGCGAGTATAGGCAGACTCGCGTTCTTGGCCCCGCTTACCCTTATGGTGCCCGAAAGTTTTGTTCCTCCCTCTATGAGAAGTTTATCCATCCTTGCGCCCCGTGATGACTCTCTCGTAACGGGCCATGTCCCTGTAACTCTTTATATCCACTAATCCCGCCCTTCTGAAACTCTCTTTCACCTGGTCCGCCTGATCATAGCCGATCTCGACCGCGACGAACGCGCCGGGCTTGAGCACCCTCGGGCTTTCTTCGGCTATTATTCTGAGATAGTCCATTCCAAGCTCCCCGGCGTAAAGCGCTATTCTGGGCTCGGCTTTCACCCAGACGTCAAGATCCTGATAATCCCTGCCCGAAACGTATGGTGGATTAGATATCACACAGTCAAAAGCGCTGTCATATTCGGCGGCAAAAGCGGAGAACATATCTGAAAGAACGATCTCCACCTTGTCTTCTGCGCCTAAGCTCCGAAAATTCTCCTCTGCCACGTCGAGGGCTTCCGACGAGATGTCGGAGGCCGTTACAATAGATGCGGGTATAAGCTTCAAAACGCCCAGAGCCACCGCCCCGCTCCCTGTGCAAAGGTCAAGCACACGAGGAGATCTTTTGCCGTCTGCCTTTAAAATATCACAGGCCACAGACACAAGAAGCTCGGTCTCAGGCCGGGGTATGAGCACCCTGGGGTCGACCGAAATATCCATGCCCATGAACTTCTCCGTTCCCTTCTGGTACTGCACCGGGACCTTTTCTGAATATTCCATAACCATATCAGCAGGACTCCAGCTTCAGCCGGCGGTCCTCCTCCATAAGGCCTTCTATCAGCTTGTCAAGGCCGCCTTCCAATATATTAGCCAGATCGTACAGCGTTATCCCCGCGCGATGGTCTGTAACCCTGTTCTCGGGAAAATTATAAGTCCTTATTTTCTCCGAGCGATCACCACTGCCCACCTGTTTTTTGCGCTTAGCCGAAATATCCTTTTCATAGGCTTCCTGCAGTTTTTCCATTATCCTGGCCTTGAGCACCCTCATGGCCTTTGTCCTGTTCTTGTGCTGACTTCTCTCGTCCTGGCAGCTTACAACTATACCCGTTGGAAGATGTGTGATCCTCACCGCGGAATCCGTGGTGTTAACATGCTGTCCGCCGGCTCCCGCCGCCCTGTAATAGTCGATCTTGAGGTCCTGGTTCTTTACGTCCACCTCTATATCTTCGGGTTCGGGCAAAACCGCCACGGTGGCGGCCGAAGTGTGTATCCTGCCCCCGGCCTCGGTCTCCGGGACCCTTTGCACGCGATGCGTGCCCATCTCAAACCTCAGATGTTTGAACACGTTATGCCCGTCCACGGAGAATACTATTTCCTTGACCCCTCCAAGCTCGGATGGTGTAGTGTTTATCACGGATATCTTCCAGGCTTTGGTCTCGGCGTACCTGGAATACATCTTGTAAAGGTCCGCGGCGAAAAGCGCGGCCTCCTGGCCGCCGGTGCCCGCCCTTATTTCCATTATCACGTTTCTCTTATGGTCCGGAGAATCCCCGGATAGCAACATATCCTCAAGAGCCCTCTTTTTCTCTTTGAGAGCCTGGCGGACCTCCTCCAGTTCTTTCTCCGCCATTAAGGCGTACTCTGTGTTCTCTTTTTCCTCGGATATCATTTTCTCAAGCGAAATTCTCTCCTCGTCCAAGTCGAGATATTTCGCGTATCCGGCCATGACGTCCTTAAGCTCCGCGTATTCCCGCGCCTTGTCCTTGTATCTGGACCTGTCGGAAAGCACCTCCGTAGAAGAAAGCTCTTCTTCAAGCGCAATGTATGTCTTTCGTTTATTCTCCAACAGCGTAAAAAGATTTTCCATGCGTCTATCCGGACCTCAAGGAACATGTAAAGGAAATGTCTATATGGTTTCGAGATGAACTGTGAGGCGTTATTCTTTGTCTCCCTTGGAAGCCCCGTATCTCTTCTTGAAACGCTCCACCCTTCCCTCGGAGTCAACAAGCTTTTGTTTCCCGGTATAGAACGGATGGCATTGCGAGCATATTTCGACATGTACGCTTTCTTTTGAGGCCTTCGTATGGACCGTATTGCCGCATACACAAACTATTGTACAATCGATATATTTAGGATGTATACCTTTCTTCACCTCTAACCCTCCTTATAAGTATATTCATATAGTAACATTACAACAAGAAGTAATATTGTACTAAAAATCGCCCAAACTTCAAGCATTATTATCGCCTCGCGAGACACGAGACGAACAGAAACCTCTATGGACCAACAATTTACGCCCTGCCCATATTCTCCAGAAATTCTTTGTTGGTCTTGGATTTGTTCAAGCGGTCTATAAGAAGTTCCATGGCCTCTACGGAATCCAGATCACTCAGGGCCTTTCGCATCAGCCATATCTTTTTAAGCTCGTCTTCCTCTACCAGAAGATCCTCTTTTCTGGTATTGGACCGCTTTATGTCTATAGCCGGGTATATCCTCCGCTGAAAAAGGTTTCGGTCAAGCTGTATCTCCATGTTGCCGGTGCCTTTAAATTCCTCGAAAATGACCTCGTCCATGCGGCTGCCCGTATCGACAAGGGCGGTCGCTATAATGGTAAGACTACCGCCGTCCTCTATGTTACGCGCGGCTCCGAAGAAGCGTTTGGGTTTATGCAAAGCGTTGGAATCCACACCGCCGGAAAGGATCTTCCCGGAATGAGGGACCGCCGTGTTGTACGCCCTGGCAAGCCTGGTTATGGAATCCAGCAGAATGACAACGTCATACTTGTGTTCCACAAGTCTCTTCGCCTTATGCAGGACCATCTCGGCCACCTGTATATGCCTCTGAGCCTGTTCGTCGAACGTCGAGGCCACAACCTCGGCGTCAACGGAACGCTGCATATCGGTTACCTCTTCCGGACGTTCGTCTATAAGAAGTATTATCAACTTCGATTCGGGATAATTCTTGCTTATGCTGTTAGCGAATTTCTGCAGGAATACCGTTTTGCCGCTGTATGGCTGGGCCACTATCATACCTCTCTGCCCCTTTCCGACCGGGGTCAGAAGGTCCATTATCCTCATGGAGATCTCTTTTTGTTCAGTCTCCAGAACGAACCTTTCGTTGGGATAAAGCGGGGTAAGGTTCTCGAAAAGTATCCTGTTCTTCGCGGTTTCCGGGTTCTCGAAATTTACGGCCTCAACCTTGAGCAGAGCGAAATACCTCTCGCCTTCTTTGGGCGGACGTATCTGTCCGCTGACCGTATCCCCTGTCTTGAGATTGAACCTTCTTATCTGCGACGGCGAAACGTAGATATCGTCCGGGCAGGGCAGATAGTTGTAGTCAGGGCTTCGCAGGAACCCGAAACCGTCTTCAAGGATCTCAAGAACGCCTTCCCCATAGGCGAACCCGTCCTTTTCGACCCTTGCCTGAAGCACCCTGAAGATAAGGTCATGTTTCTTAAGACCGCTTATCCCGTTGATGTTGAGCTCCTTGGCCAGATCGGTCAGTTGCGATATCTTCATGTTCTTCAGCTGAACGATGTCCAGCTCTTTTCCCTTCTTTTTCAGATCTTTTGCCATATCCTGTCAACTCCTTCTTTTATTTTTTCGATTTCACCTTCATTACATATTATGTGGTCGGCCTGCTCAGCTTTTTGAGAAAGCGGCATCTGGCTATCTATAACTCTGGCGGCCTCTTCTCTTTCCATCCCACGTCTGACAGCCCTATCTATCTGGGTATCGGCGTCCGCGGTAACAACTACCAGAACATCGACCTCTCCCGCCATACCCGCCTCTA
>CAYVIW010000056.1:0-21312 GCA_964451815.1 uncultured Planctomycetia bacterium
ACACTTTTCCTATATCTAAATTTTGGCGCACTCGGGAACGTGTACATGAAGAAAACAGGGAACGGCCCTGAATAATTGCAAAGTGTCAAGTGTCAAGACCTGACCCCCTTAGCCCTGACCCCATTAGCGCAAAGACCTGACCCCCCTAGTGCACTGGTGCAAGTATTAAGGTGACACAATATCTAATTTATTTGCTATAATCAATATTGCAGCACTAGAATTCTTTGATTGTAGCTATCCGCGTGAAATGCCTGAACTGAGGACTGAATTGTCTCATCATTCATTACATAGACATACCATATCGAAAAAGGAGATAATGGCACTGCCGCTTAAATCGTACACCAGCTCTATCCATGTTATAGATTCGGACGCGAAGATGAGTGTGGCCACCCGGGCCCTCCGCGACGAGAAGGTGTTGGGTTTTGACACGGAGACGAGGCCCGCTTTTAAGGCGGGCGAATCCTATCTACCCGCTCTCGTCCAACTCGCCGGGAGCGATGGTGTCTACATATTCCAGCTGCGGCATATCACGTCCTATGGACCACTTGCCTCTATTCTGGCAGATAAGCACGCGCTGAAAGCGGGTGTCGCGGTGCGCGATGATCTTAAAAAGCTGGACGCAATGTTCGATTTTAAGCCGGCAGGGTTCGTTGAACTGGCGGACATGAGCTCGAAGCTCGGGATAAAGAACGCGGGGGTGCGAGGCCTGGCTGCACTTCTCTTCGGGTTCAGGATATCCAAGCGAGCGAAGATCTCCCGTTGGGACGCGCCGAAGCTCACGAAGGAACAGATAGCTTACGCGGCTACCGACGCGTGGATATGCAGGGAGATATATTTTGCGCTATTGGGGAAATCGGGAACGGTCCAAATAAAATAGGGATACCATAAAGAGCTAACCCCGCTTTGACGTACACCAAAAAACGGGACGGGAATATTTACTGTGCTTTGCTATAATGAAGTATATTGAAGACCCATTGCTGTATGCCGGGGGAATGCAAAGAAGGAGGAGTATCTATGGGAGACAAAGGCAGAAAAGATAAGAACAAGCACGACAAGCAGGTGAACAGCGCAAAAAACAAAAAAAACGAAGCAAAAAGAAAAAAGCAGGAAAAGGCGCACTAATAGTGGATCCGGGTCAACCCGGGGTTGACCCCGGGTTGACGGGGAAGAGGAGGCTTACATTATCGGTATGAAGATATTAGCTATTAACGGAAGTCCGCGAGGAAAAAGGGGGAATACCCATATTATGGTGGAAGCGTTTCTTCAGGGTGCCCAGGAAGCCGGGGCAGAGGTGGAAGAGGTGATGCTTTCTAAGAAGACTATAAGGAATTGTAAGGGGTGTTTCTGGTGCTGGCTGAAAACACCTGGAGAATGCGTTATCAAAGACGATATGGAGCCTCTTTTGAGAAAGGTGGAGCAAACGGATCTATTGATTTTTGCCACACCGCTCTATGTTGACAATGTTACGGGTCTTATGAAAAACTTTATGGACAGGATACTTCCATTGGGAGAGCCTTATCAGGTGAAAGATGAAAAGGGTGAGTGCCGGCATCCGGTGCGTTACGTTAAGACCCAGAAAATAGGAGTAATGTCTAATTGCGGGTTCCCCGAGCAAAGCCAGTTCCAGGTGCTTCATTTGCTTTTCAGCAGGGTGGCGAGAAATCTGCATTCCGAGGTCGTATTTGAGATATACAGAGGGGAAGGTGAGCTTTTAAGACAGACAACTTCCGATATAAAGGAGGTCGTCGATAAATACAAAGATGTTTTGAAGATAGCGGGAAGAGAAGTGGCACGATCTTCAAAGTTGTCCCAAAAAACAATGGATGAGCTTAATAAGCCTCTCGTGCCCTTTGAAGAATACATAACTACGGCAAATGAGTTCTTTGCGACCAGGCTTAACAAAACAGGAAAACAGGGGTCATAGAACAGTAATAGAACAGGGGTCAGGTCTTGACATTTGACACTTCTTTTCCCACATCTATAGCGTGCAAAGTGTCAAATGTCAAGACCTGACCCCCTAGTGTGCCATGGGAGGGATCATGACGAAAACATTAAAGCTTGTATTGGGTTTGGTTCTTATTTTTGCCTGTGTTTCTGTACAGGCTTCAGAAGTTCAGGATTATACTGCCTGGCTCGAGGAAAGGTCAATGCTCAAAGAGGGGGCAGAACTTTCTGCTGAAGTGTCCGGCCATGGGGTGCAGTGGCGGCATCCTTTCGCCGAGCCTCAGACCGAGAAGATCGTAGGGAGGGCTTCTGTCTGGTTCACGGCATATCCTTCATCTACGATAACACGGCCAGGTGAAAGTGTATTAACCTCTTTGGGGAGTGATGACATGTGGGATGCCTTTAGCAGCATTGGGGTCCGTGCGATGCACACCGGTCCGGTTAAAAGGGCCGGAGGCGTTTCGGGCAAAGAGTTCACCCCCACGGTTGACGGGTGGTTTGACAGGATAAGCCTCGAAATAGATCCGAAGTTCGGCAATGAAGAACAATACAAGCGCCTTGTTTCCCGGGCTCAAGCTAATGGGGCTGTAATAGTCGGGGACGTTATCCCGGGACATACCGGTAAGGGGTTTGATTTTCGCCTCGCGGAAAGAGCCTACAAGGATTATCCGGGGCTTTACAGTATGGTGGAAATAGAAGAAGAGGACTGGCATCTTCTTCCCGATGTCCCTGAAGGAAGCGACAGTGTTAATCTCTCCCAGGAGCAGGTAAAACTTTTTTCCAAAAAGGGATATATTCCGGGCTCCCTGCAAAGGGTGCTTTTTTCGGTTCCGGGTAAGACAGGACTTACCGGGTGGGATGCGACTGGCACTATCCGGGGAGCGGACGGAAAGAGCAGGAGATGGGTGTACCTGCATTATTTCCGGCCCGGACAGCCCACGCTTAACTGGCTTGATCCTTCATTCGCGGCGAATCGGCTTATAGCGGGAGATATAATAAAGACCAGGGTGGTGTTAGGCGCTCGGGTCATAAGGTTGGACGCGAATTCTTTTTTGGGGATAGAGCCGAAGGCCGGGGGTGAACATTCCTGGTCAGAAGGTCATCCGCTTTCGGTAATGGCAACCGACAATATGGCTTTTCTTATGCGAAAACTCGGTGGGTGGTCTTTTCAAGAGCTTAATCTTGGGCTCGGTGATATAGTCGAGTTCTCGAAAAACGGACCGGATCTCTCCTATGACTTCATAACCAGGCCCGGGTATAACCACGCCCTTCTGACGGGGGATGCCGGGCTCCTGAAATTAATGTTAAATCTTATGGACGATTACGGCATAAAACCCGTACAGCTTGTTCACGCGATGCAGAACCACGATGAGATAACATATGAGCTTGTTCATTTTACCGAACATGCGGATGAGAGATTTGAATTGAATGGAGAGGAGCTTACCGGCTCGGAGATCAGGGATAAGATTGTCGGGGAGATGGAAAGCCTTGCCGCAGGGGAAGCGGCACCCTACAACAAACTTTCGGGTAACGGCCTCTGTACTACTTATGCCGGATTTTGCGCGGCCACCTTCGGCATTAAAAACCCTTACGATATGACGGACGAGGAAAAGGAGCTGGTCAAGAAAGGCCATCTTCTGATGGCTTTTTTCAATGCCATGCAGCCCGGGATATTTGCCATATCGGGATGGGACCTTGTCGGGGCCCTTCCTCTCAGGGCCGAGGATATAGCGGTTCTGGTGGCAGACGGGGATTACAGGTGGATAAACAGGGGCGCCTACGACATAATGGGATCTAATCCTGACCAGGCAAGATCTGTGGGAGATATGCCGAGGGCCGCGACTGTATATGGGGCGCTTCCGGAACAGCTTAAAGACCCCGGCTCTTTTGCTTTCGGGATAAAAAAAATGCTTGAGATCAGGGATGAATACGGCATAGCATTGGCTGAAAGAATAGAGCTGCCTGAAGTTAAGGACAAAGGTGTGGTGGTGACGGTTTATGAACTTCCTGACGGGAAAGGGATCCTTGCCGCCGCCCTCAACTTCGGGAGGATACCGGTGAAAGAGATCATAGATATAGCGTCGGCCAAGGGGTTGGATTCCAGGAGTCTTTTAACGGGGACAGATGAAGGGAAAGTTCGCTCATCAGGTAAATATGAACTGAGCCTTGACGCGCTGGAGGGGAAGGTGCTTTTGTTTACGGGAGCGGTCGGAGAACAATAAGGCGCGAGCGGAGTGGACCCAGGAAAACAGGGGTCAGGTCTTGAAAGTTGATAGCACTATGTGAAAAGTGTCAAATGTCAAGACCTGACCCCCTAGTGCGGCAGATTTGACCCATGAGTAAAAATAAACAGTGAGGTATGCGAATGTTCAAGGGAATGATAAAAAATAACAGAAAAACAGCTCGTGGAATGTTAATTATCGGCGTTCTTTTCTCCGTGTGCCTATCCGGTTGCGCGCCGATGCAGAAGACCGCCAGTACTTACATGAAAGATATTTATAAAAGGATATCTTACCGAATTTCGGACCATTACAGGGTGCTTGATGTTTTCTATGCCACAACAAGAGGACATGAACAAGACAGTGAAAGCATGATACCTTTTGACTCAAGCCTCTCTGACAAAACCTCTCTGGGGAAGACGAGCATAAAGATAGATCCGTCCGTTACGGTCGGGAAGATGCTGCCCGAAAAGCTGAAGACAAGCGGTAAGATGGGAGTTGAGAGCGTCGATATGATGGATGACGAACGTTTTATGGAAGAACTCGCCGCCGCGGTAGACGCTTCTCCAAATAAATCTCTTTTTATCCTGGTCTTTGGGTATAAAGACGATTTCGAAGAAACCGCTATTAAAGCGGGATGGTTCGCTTACATGCTAGACGTGAATACGCCCGTGCTGCTTTTTGACTGGCCCGGAGACCAGCCGGTAAATATAAGGGGATACAATAAGGCAAGGCGCTATGCCGAAGTCTCCGGTCCGGCCTTGGGCAAATTGATAACAAATATCGTGAGGGAAATAAAACCTGAAAAACTATGGCTAAAAGGATCAAGCCTGGGTTGCGAGACCATATGCGACGCTTTTGAATATATGTACCAGTACGATGATATGAGAGATGATGAAGCCGAGCTTACCAAGGTCATACTTGCCGCGCCCGATGTCAGTGAAGATGATTTCAAGGAAAAGTTCGCGCGCCATATCCTGGCGTTCTCTGAAATGCTCACGGTCTACGTGTCCTCTCAGGACGACGCTCTTCTCATGAGCGGAATGATAACCGGGCATAAGAGACTGGGTAGACAGAGAATAAAGGACCCCGCCCAGGCCGAGGCAGCCAAGGACCTTCTTCTGATCAAAAGCCAGCACCCCGGGAGGCTCACAGTAATAGATGTAACCCCCATAAATAACTCTTCATTCCACCACGGGTACTATCTTGAATGCCCTGAATTTTTCGACGACCTCTATGCGCGCATCAATGGCAAGGGTTCTACCGGCAACCGCAGATTATATCTCCTGAAGTACAAGGGCGAAGTAGATTACTGGGTGATGCAAAGGTGATCTTTAGGGCAAAACGCTATTTAAACCCGGCATAAGCTATTGTTTGAGCGCGGCTTTGTCTTGTGTTAAAATAAAACGACAGTAGCTGGCTGAAGAGGCTTTACTTTAATCCGCAAAGAAAGAGGGATCATGGCAGTTAAAAAACAGACGGCAAAAAAGACGGCGGGTGATACCCGGCCCACGGAGAAGACCGCACGTAGCCGCGAAAGAGTTATGATCGAAAAAGTTTCTCCGGAGATAGATGGTGGCGCTTTCCCGGTCAAAAGAGTGGTCGGCGAACAAGTGATAGTAAGGGCGAATGTCTTTGCTGACGGCCATGAAGAGGTATTTGCCGTGCTGCGTCATAAAAAACAGGGGGACGAGTTTTGGCGGAAAACACAAATGAGAGGCCTGGGGAATGACCGGTGGAGCGGATATTTTATAATAGAAGAGCAAAAAGATTATATTTATTCGCTTTCGGCGGGTCTTGACCGCTTTGGGTCCTGGCGGAGCGACATAAAGAAGAAAGCTGACGCGGGACAGGATGTCAGAGTAGATATGATGATAGGACTGGCCATGCTGGAAAAAGTCAATGAAAAAGCCGATAAGCGCGCGAAAACAAAATTGGCCGGCTATATAAAAAAGATCAAAAATAATAGAGATATCAAAAAGATCCCGGAGGAGATCCTCAGCGGGGAGCTTTACGATATTATGCTGGATAATGTCGATCCCCGGGATAAGGTGCATTACGGCAAAGAACTCAAGGTCTCTGTAGAGAGGGAAAAAGCGCTTTTCAGCTCATGGTACGAGTTTTTTCCGCGTTCATGGGGGAAGAAACCGGGAGAGCACGGTGATCTTAAAGAAGCGCGGAAACTCTTGCCGGAGATCTCCCGTATGGGGTTTGATGTGGTTTACCTGCCTCCGATACATCCCATCGGTACAACGAAAAGAAAAGGCAAAGATAATTCTACCGTGTGTAAGCCTGACGACCCCGGAAGCCCCTGGGCTATCGGGTCCTCTATCGGGGGGCACAAGGCCATACATCCCCAGCTTGGAACTATGGAGGATCTAAAAGATTTCATTAAAAAGGCCGGGGAGCATGGCATGGAAGTCGCTCTTGACCTTGCGTATCAATGTTCACCCGACCATCCGTATGTAAAGAAACACCCTGAATGGTTCATCTGGAGACCTGATGGGACTGTACAGTTCGCGGAGAACCCTCCCAAAAAATATGAGGATGTATTGCCCATAAACTTTGAGACAGAAGATGAGTCGGGTTTGTGGAAGGAATTGAAAAGCATTGTGACCTTCTGGATAGAAAAAGGAATAAAGATATTCCGTGTCGATAACCCTCACACCAAACCTTTTGTGTTCTGGGACTGGATCATATCCGAGATCAAAAAAGACTACCCGGATGTTATTCTCCTGGCGGAGGCTTTTACCCGTCCCAATGTCATGTATCGAATAGCCAAAGCCGGGTTCAGCCAGTCATATACCTATTTTACCTGGCGAATAACGAAGCAAGAGATCATCAGCTACATGAAAGAATTGACCCAGACAGAGGTCGCCGAAATTATGCGGCCGAATTTCTGGCCTAACACCCCGGATATCCTGCCGGAACACTTGCAATATGGAGGCAGGCCCATGTTTATCACAAGAGCGGTCCTGGCGGCTACACTATCCTCGAATTTCGGGATATACGGACCGGCATTCGAATTATGTGTTGCCGATCCCGTGCCGGGAAAAGAAGAATACAGCAATTCCGAGAAATACGAAATAAAGGCATGGGACTGGGATGCCGAAGGCAATCTCAAGGATATATTAGCCAGAATAAACAGCATACGCAAACAAAATCCGGCTTTGCGGATGACACGGAATATCAGATTTTGCGAGACAAACAACGAAAATATACTATGCTATTACAAGGCTACGGGAGATTATTCGAATATCATACTGGTCGTGGTCACTCTTGACGCGTATCACAAACAGGCCGGGACCGTACGGGTTCCTCTTTCTGTATTGGGCCTCGATCCCGATAAACCTTATCTGGCCCATGATCTTCTGAGCGGGGACAGGTATCTATGGCAGGGAGAAGACAACTATGTGGAGCTTGACCCCGCGACAGTACCGGCTCATATTATAAAACTGAGACGTCACACAAAGAGTGAACAGGATTTCGATTATTTCATGTAAAGAGAGGATGTCGTGGCAAAAGTGAAAAGCTATCTGGATGACGGTCCTTTATGGTATAAGGATGCCATCATTTACCAACTGCATGTCAAAACGTTCTACGACGGGAACAATGACGGAGTGGGTGATTTTCAGGGTCTTACATTGAAGTTGGATTATTTGCGGGACCTCGGGATAACGACTATCTGGCTGCTGCCGTTTTACCCTTCGCCGTTGAGAGACGACGGGTACGATATATCCGATTATTATAATGTTCACACAAGGTACGGCACTTTAAGGGATTTCAAGGAGTTTTTGAGGCAGGCTCATTCCAGGGGTATAAGGGTTATAACGGAACTTGTCATAAATCATACCTCTGATCAGCATCCCTGGTTCCAGAGAGCTCGAAAGGCCAAGCCCGGAGGCAATTACAGAGATTATTATGTGTGGAGCCAGTCTCCCGAAAAATATAAGGATGCCCGGATAATATTCAACGATTTTGAGAGCTCTAACTGGGCCTGGGACGAGCAAGCCCAGGCGTATTACTGGCACAGGTTCTATTCCTATCAGCCCGATCTTAATTTTGATAACCCGAACGTTCAGAAAGAGATCTTTCGTATTATGGATTTCTGGTTCTCGATGGGGGTGGATGGTATGAGGCTGGACGCGGTGCCGTACCTATTTGAAAGGGAGTCGACGAATTGCGAAAATCTTCCGGAAACATACGATTTCCTGCGTAAGCTCAGGAAACATGTCGACGCGAATTTTCAGGACAAAATGTTACTGGCGGAGGCGAATCAGTGGCCCGAGGACGCGGTGGCGTATTTCGGGAAAGGTGACATATGCCAGATGGCTTTCCATTTTCCTCTTATGCCGCGCATGTATATGGGTGTTCAGATGGAGGACAGGTTCCCCATAATAGATGTTCTTGAGCAAACTCCGAAGATACACAATAAATGTCAATGGGCGATATTTTTGCGCAACCACGACGAACTCACGCTGGAAATGGTAACGGACGAAGAAAGAGATTATATGTACCATTCATACGCAAAGGATGCCCGTTCAAGGATCAATCTCGGTATCCGCAGGCGCCTCGCGCCTCTTTTGAACAACAACAAGAGAAAAATAGAGCTTATGAACATCTTGCTTTTTTCTCTTCCCGGGACTCCCATAGTGTATTACGGTGACGAGATAGGAATGGGAGACAATCACTTTTTAGGGGACAGAGATGGTGTAAGGACGCCGATGCAGTGGAGCCCTGACCGTAACGCCGGATTCAGTAAGGAAAATGCTCAGAAACTGTATTTACCGGTCGTGATCGATTCCGAATACCATTACGAAACGGTCAATGTAGAGACGCAGGAGAATAACCATTCTTCCATGCTTTGGTGGATAAAAAGGGTTATAGCTATGCGCAAAAGATTTAAAGCCTTCTCGAACGGCGATATAAAGTTCCTCATGCCCGAGAATCCCAAAGTGCTGTGTTTTTTGCGCCAGTATAAAGATGAGATCGTGCTTGTGATCATAAATCTTTCAAGGTTTTCCCAGTATGTCAGTCTGGACCTGAGAGAATACGAGGGGGTTAATCCAAAAGAACTTTTCAGTCAGAACGATTTTCCTGTCATAAAGGAAAAACCTTATACGATAACCGTCGGTCCCCATGGCCATTTCTGGTTTCTTCTTGAAAAGCCGCGAACGGGGAAGAAAAAAACAGGACGGATATTTACCCTTTCAGACTCATGGGATGAGATATTCGAAGATAAAAAGATCAAGCGGTTCGAGTCGGATATTCTCCCGGGGTATCTATACCGGGCGAGGTGGTTCCGGGGTAAATCACGCAAGATCAGAGCTGCCAAAGTAGCGAATATTCTGGATCTCGGCGGTGGGCAGGACATAAAAGTCCTTATTGTAGACGTTTTTTACACTTCCGGGAATACGGAATCATATTTTCTGCCGGTATCTTTTGTTTTCGCGAAAGAAGACCACAGTATTGCCAGGGATTTTCCTAAAAGCATTATATGCCGGATAAAGATAAAAGGGAGAGAGGGGTTATTGTACGACGGAATGTACAATAAGGCCATGCATGGCATATTGTTCGATCTCGTCCGGGGCAGGAAAAAGAAATCCTCGGGTGGGTCCGGCATAAAAGGATATCCGGGAAAGAAATTCAAACAACTTACGCGGGAAAGTTCCGGAGTTATGGAATCCCGCGTCTTAAAAGGAGAACAAAGTAATACCTCGGTCATATACGGCAACGAGATCTATCTGAAGATGTTCAGAAAAATCGAGCAAGGAGAGAACCCCGACATAGAGATAACAAGATATCTTACGGAAAAAAAGAAAACGGATACAGCTCCGGCTTTCGCCGGACACATCGAATATACTGACGGGAAAGGCGCGGCGGTATCTATGGCCATACTTCAGGGGTTCATTCAGAACTCCACGGAGTTCTGGTCATATACGCTCGATAACGTGAAAAGATATTTTGAGATGTATCTTTCCGAAGTTCACGAGAGCGTAAGCGAGGAGAATA
The DNA here is from genome assembly GCA_964451815.1 of uncultured Planctomycetia bacterium. Classification (GTDB taxonomy): domain Bacteria; phylum Omnitrophota; class Gorgyraeia; order Tantalellales; family Tantalellaceae; genus CAYVIW01. The sequence continues at coordinate 10,176 of CAYVIW010000056.1, forward strand.
ATGAGAATAAGGAGAAAAGAAAAATAGAGCAACATTTCGAAGTAACAAAAGACCCGTCCGGATCCATTGATAGTTTCTATTCGGAACTCACGGTTCTTCTGGGGCAGAGGACGGGGAAGATGCACATTGAGCTTTCCGGAGACAAAGAAGACAGTGATTTTCGTCCGGAATCTTTCTCAATGCTATATCAAAAATCTCTGTATCAGTCCATGGGAAGCCAGGCCAGACATGTCTTGGGTCTTCTCAGAAAGAACCTGCCCGCTATGAATAAGGAGCTCCGCAAGGAGGCGGAGGAGGTCCTGGGATATGAGAAAGAGATCTTCGCTATGTTCAAGAAAGTGCTCGGGAAAAAATACCAGGCCAAAAAAATACGGATCCACGGCGACTATCATCTCGGACAGGTGGTTTATACCGGGAAAGATTTCGTGATAATAGATTTTGAAGGCGAACCTGCCAGGCCATTGAGCGAACGGCGTCTTAAAAGGTCGGCCTTAAGGGATGTCGCCGGTATGGTGAGATCATTCCATTATGCCGCGTACGCTACGTTGTTACTCAATGAATCGGTGCGCGAAGAGGATATGTCCGTTCTGGAAACAGCGGCTGAACTTTGGAGCCGTCACATGAGCGGCGTTTTTCTGGACAGTTATTACGATACGGTCAAAGGTTATGATATCCTCCCAAAAAACAAGAATGACCTGAAATGCCTTTTTCAGATATACATGCTGGACAAAGCCATATACGAGCTCGGGTATGAACTGAACAACAGGCCGGATTGGCTGTTTGTTCCCATAAGGGGGATCAAACATGTTATGAGAGAGCATTTGTCCGAGAAAGAGTCCAGAAAGAAAAAAGGTCAAAAGAAAGGCGGTATAAAGAGATGACCGGATATCCTCCGACCATAAGCGGCGTAAGCTTGTTGACCGAAGAGGATGTATATCTTTTCCGGGAAGGAAGCCACTTTAACCTCTTTGAAAAGCTGGGTGCTCATATTATGGACATGGATGGGCAGCAGGGCGTGTATTTCAGTGTTTGGGCGCCCAACGCTCAAAATGTTTCTGTAATGGCCGATTTCAACGGATGGGACAGATCCTCGCATAGACTTTTTCCGCGCTGGGATTCTTCAGGGATCTGGGAAGGTTTCATTCCGGGTGTCGCCAAAGGCGCCGTATATAAATATTTCATAGAATCGAAGAATAACGGTATCACGATGGAAAAGCGTGATCCTTTCGCTTTTTATTCAGAGGTAGCGCCGAACACAGCTTCTATCGTATGGGACTTGGATCACAAATGGGATGATAACGAATGGATGCGTACAAGGCATAGCGCGAACAGCCTCAAGGCCCCTATGTCGGTCTATGAGATGCATCTGGGGTCCTGGCGCAGAGACGCGGGGGATCCCGGGAGGTTTTTGACCTACAAAGAGATAGCCGTCGACCTCGTCAAGTATCTCAAAGAGATGAATTACACACATGTCGAGTTCATGCCTGTCACGGAACATCCTTTCTATGGATCGTGGGGATATCAGACCACGGGATATTTTTCGCCCACCAGCAGGTACGGGACACCCCAGGATCTGATGGTCCTTATCCAGCAGCTGCACGAGAACGGCTTTGGTGTTATTGTTGACTGGGTGCCTTCCCATTTTCCTTCTGACGACCACGGGTTGGCGTATTTCGACGGTACGAACCTTTTTGAGCACGCTGACCCCCGGCAGGGGTATCATCCCGACTGGAAAAGTTATATATTCAATTACGGGCGTAACGAGACCAGGAGCTTTCTTATAAGCAGCGCGATCTTCTGGTTTGAGAAATACCATATCGATGGAATAAGGGTAGACGCCGTAGCTTCCATGCTGTACCTGGATTATTCACGAAAAGAAGGGGAATGGATACCCAATAAATATGGCGGAAGAGAAAATGTCGACGCGGTGGAGTTCATTAAAAGGCTGAATCGCGAGGTGTATTCGAGATTTCCCGATGTACAGATGATCGCGGAAGAGTCGACGGCATGGCCGATGGTCTCACATCCCGTTTATCTTGGAGGCCTTGGTTTTGGCATGAAATGGAACATGGGGTGGATGCATGATACGCTCATCTATATGAGTAAGGAGCCTGTGCACAGAAAATACCACCACAACCAGATCATTTTCAGCTTATGGTATGCCTTCACCGAGAACTTCATGTTATCTCTTTCGCACGATGAAGTCGTGCACGGAAAGCTTTCACTTATAAATAAGATGCCGGGCGATGAGTGGCAAAAATTCGCCAATATGCGGCTTTTGTTGGGGTTCATGTACGCTCATCCGGGCAAAAAACTCATGTTCATGGGACAGGAGTTCGGGCAATACAACGAATGGGACCATGATAAAAGCCTGGATTGGCACCTGTTGGACTTTGAACCGCATAATAAACTTCAAAGATGGGTCAAAGAGCTTAATTATTTTTACAGGACGCAGCCGGCGATGCATGTAAAAGATTTCGAGCCATCGGGATTTGAATGGGTGAATTGTCACGATTGGGAAAGAGGGGTGATAAGTTTTATAAGAAGAACTGATGCCCCCGAGGAAACCGTTCTGGTGGTATGTAACTTTACGCCCGTTGTAAGGTCAAACTATAAGGTAGGTGTACTTAGCGGCGGAATATGGGAAGAATGCCTTAACAGCGATGCGGCGGTATACGGCGGCAGTGGTCAGGGTAATCTTGGCCGCGTTGAGGCCTCCCCCTTACCTTCACAAGGCCGGTATTATTCGCTTTCTCTTGTTGTCCCGCCTCTGGCCGTACTTTTTTTAAAAAAGAGAAAGCAGCAGTAAAGAGAAACATGGGAAATGAGCTGATACCGCGGACCCTTAAACAAACAGCCGAAGGGCAAAAAGACACCCTGGGCGCCACCCTGGCCCCGGACGGCGTTAATTTCGCTTTATTCTCGCGACACGCCTCGGAAGTATTTCTGCTTCTTTTTGACGATCCGTCCGGCGAGGCGTCTGATATCATCAAAGTTGACAGCAGGACAGACGATGTCTGGCATGTATTTGTAAAAGGAGTAAAGGCCGGACAGCTTTACGGGTATAGAGTGAACGGCGAATATAACCCTGCCGAAGGAAAAAGATTCAATCCTAACAAACTTTTAATAGATCCTTACGCGAAGGCCCTGACAGGTAAACACAAGGATAAGGAGCGCCTTTTATTCGGGTATGACCTTAATTCGCGGCATAAAGACCTCGCGATGGACGAGAGGGATAACAGCGCCATCGTCCCTAAATGTATTGTTGTGGATGATAATTTCGACTGGCAGGATGACCTCTCCCCATCCATACCTATGGATGAGCTCATTATCTATGAAACCCATATAAAGGGATTTACGGCCCATCCGTCGTCGGGGGTAGAACACCCCGGCACCTATTTGGGTTTTATAGAAAAGATACCCTATTTAAAGGAATTAGGAATAAACGCCGTGGAATTAATGCCGGCACAGGATTTTTTTGTACGGCCTGAACTTCTCGAGAAAGGGTTAACGGATTACTGGGGATATAACACGATAGGGTTTTTCGCTCCGGAAGTTTCTTACAGCACACAAAGCCGGCCGGGCTGCCAGGTGGATGAGTTTAAGACCCTGGTCAGGGAACTGCACAAAGCCGGTATCGAGGTCATCCTGGATGTGGTCTATAATCATACCGGCGAAGGCAATGAACTGGGACCCACATTATGCTTTAAGGGGATAGACAACTGCGAGTATTATTCACTGGTGCCGGATCCGGACGATCCCGAAGGCGGGCCGATGCGCCGCTATTTGAACGACACCGGTTGCGGCAACACTTTTAACGCGGAGTCTCCCGCGGCTATGCGGCTTGTTATGGATTCTTTGCGTTACTGGGCCAGTGAGATGCATGTCGACGGTTTCCGTTTTGACCTTGCCTCTATCCTGGCCAGAGTGAAAGGCAGGTTTCACGAGAGGTCAAAGTTTTTTGAAGAGGTATCCAAAGACCCTGTTTTAAACAAAGTTAAAATGATAGCCGAGCCGTGGGACCTTACGACATATGAGGTGGGGAATTTTCCCGAAGGGTGGTCAGAGTGGAACGGTAAATTCAGGGATACCGCGCGGCAATTCCTTAAAGGAGACGAAAGCCAGGCCGCGGAGATGGCAAAACGCGTCACCGGTTCAGCGGACATTTACCAGGGCGCGGGAAGAAAACCATATAACAGCATCAATTTCATTACCTGCCACGATGGCTTTACCCTGTGGGACTTGTATTCGTATAACGACAAGCACAACGAGGCGAATCTGGAAGACAACAGAGACGGTTCCGACCATAATCATTCGTGGAACTGCGGTGTGGAAGGAGAAACAGATGATCAGAACATTATCCAGTTTCGCAGACAGATGGTAAAGAACGCTTTGTGCTGTTTGATGTTCTCCGCGGGTACGCCCATGCTTCTTTACGGGGACGAGATCTCCCGCACCCAGAAAGGCAACAACAACACTTACTGCCAGGACAATGAACTCACCTGGTTCAACTGGGGGTCCGTTGGTGATAATGCCGAGATGCTGGAGTTCTGCAAAAAAGTCATATCATTCCGCAAAACATATCCGATACTCAGGCACAAAAGATTCTTTGACGGCGAGCATAAAGAGGGGAATGTGATGCCTGATATTTCCTGGTTCGGAAAGCATCGGGACACGCCCAGATGGAACAGTCCGAAATTAAAAACTCTCAGCTATCTATTGTCCGGGCATGAAGCTCCTTCGGACGAAGGCCATTATGTTTTGTTCATAGTGCTCAGTATGCATCACAGGGGGTCCGTAATAGATCTTCCGAAGCAAGAAGGTCTTGTATGGTACAGGCTTATAGATACTGCCCGGCGGCCGGGTGAAGATTTCAGGCCCGGCAGAAAAGAAAAATTGTTGCGCAACCAGGAGAAACATCATTGTAAAGCCTACAGTGTCAATGTGTTCTTAGGGGAAAACAGGTCAATATGAAAAATAAAATAGGAGCGTATTTTTCGCCGGATGGAATGTGTGAGTTTCGTGTTTGGGCCCCTTTACGAGAGGATATTTCTCTCCGGATACTTTCGGGGAAAGAACGGATAGTTCCGCTGGAGAAAGACGCGGCAGGATATTTCAGCGTAACGGTGGATAAGGTGAGCCCGGGAGATAAATACCTTTTCCGATTGGACAGAGATATGGAATGTCCGGATCCGGCTTCTTTTTTTCAGCCCGAAGATGTTATGGGACCCTCATGTGTTTTCGATCATACGTCCTTTAAATGGGACGACGGTGCGTGGCAGGGTATCGCGCCGGGTAAAATGATCATCTACGAGCTTCATGTCGGAACTTTTACGAAAGATGGTGATCTTGACGGGGTTATTGAGAAACTGCCGTATCTAGAGGGCCTTGGAATTAACTCTATTGAAATTATGCCGGTCGCGCAGTTCCCGGGCACAAGGAATTGGGGTTATGACGGGGTATATCCCTTCGCGGTACAGAATACATACGGGGGCCCGGAAGGCCTGAAAAGATTGGTCAATGAATGCCATAAGAGCGGTATCAGCGTTATCCTTGATGTGGTATACAACCATCTTGGGCCGGAAGGGAACTTTCTTCATCAGTATATGCCGTGTTTCACTGAAAAATACAAGACCCCGTGGGGAAAGGCGCTAAATTTTGATGATGCTTATAGTTTCGGGGTGCGGGACTATTTCGCGCAAAACGCTTTATATTGGCTTGAACATTTCCATATTGACGCGTTGCGCTTGGACGCGGTCCACGGTATTTTTGACATGAGCGCTAAACATATCCTCAAGCAAATATCAGAGAGCGTGGGGGAATTCTCAAAACTGAACGGCAGAAAACGTTATCTGATAGCCGAGAGCGATCTGAATGACCCGCGGGTAATACAACCATATTCCAAAGGGGGATATGGAATAGACGCTCAATGGAACGATGATTTTCATCATTGCCTGCACAGCCTTTTGACAGAAGAGGAGCAGGGCTATTACCGGGATTTCGGGGATATACGTCAGATGGCTAAAGCTCTTAAAGACGGCTTTGTGTACGCGGGAGAATATTCCTCTTATCGCAGGAAATATCATGGCGCCTCGACCGAAGGTATTCCTTTTTCACGTTTTGTTGTGTTCTCGCAAAACCATGACCAGGTCGGGAACAGGATGAAAGGAGAGAGACTTTCATCATTGGTCTCGTTCGAAGCGTTAAAAGTAGCCGCGGGAATGGTGTTATTGTCCGGCGGGATCCCTCTGTTGTTCATGGGAGAAGAATACGGAGAAGATGCTCCCTTCTTTTATTTCATGAGCTTCCAGGATAGGGAACTTATCGAGGCGGTCAGGGAAGGCAGAAAGAAGGAGTTCGCTGAATTCAAATGGCGGGGCGAACCCGAAGACCCCTATGATAAAAAAACTTTTTCAAGGTCAAAACTCCATTGGGACAAGATAAATTCCGGCCATAACGGTGTTATGCTTGAGTTCTATAAGGCCCTTATCAAGACAAGGAACCTCATAGATACTGGGATGGATGCTAAAGATAGTTTCGATGCAGGAGTAAGCGAAGAAAATAAGATCATAACGATAACACGCAAGCGTGAACAGACCGCTTTCAATTTTGTTGTGAATTTTAACCGGGAAAAAGCTCTTCACAGACCCGCGGAATTCAGCGGGCGGTGGAAAAGGACGCTTGTTTCTTCAGCCGAGGAATGGTCGGGCCCGGGTACCGATGTCCCGGAGGAGATAATTAATAACGCCGAATTCACTATGGAACCTTTGAGTTTTGCTGTATTCGAGAGGGAAAAATGACCCTGCCGGTGTCCACATACAGGATCCAGTTCAACAAGGACTTTACCTTCCAGAAAGCTGAAAAGATACTGCGGTATTTGTGCGATCTCGGGGTATCCCACATTTACGCTTCACCTATTTTTAAAGCTAAAAAAGGAAGCATGCACGGGTATGATGTAGTTGACCCCAACGAGATAAGCCCTGAACTGGGCGGCGAGGAAAATTTCGGTAAACTTATCGAGAGGATAAGAAAACTTAATATGGGCTGGATCCAGGATATTGTCCCCAATCACATGGCTTTTGACGGAGAGAACAAACTTTTAATGGATGTTTTTGAAAAAGGGGAAGCGTCGCTTTTTTACGACTATTTCGATATTAACTGGAGCCATCCTTATTCTAATCTTAGCGGGAAGACGTTAACGCCTTTCTTGGGGGACCATTATGAAAATTGCCTTAAAAAGGGGGAAATAGTTATCGGGATAGACAAAGAAGGGTTTCACATCAAGTATTACGACTTGAGGCTCCCGGTGCTTTTATCTTCATATTCCGGTATATTGACTAGATGCGCGGATCTTTCTCGAAACGGGAAAGACGAGGAGTTTAAAATACCTGAAAATATAGAGCGTATCATCGGTATTTTTACAGATCTGGAGATCAAAGACAACGGGGCCGTAAGGGACGCTAAAGCCGATCTTTGGAGCGTATATTCAGACGATATGCCCTCCCGCGGAGTTATAGACAGGGCGATCGATGAGCTGAATGGCGGCAGCTCGTCGTCTTTAGAAGATTTACATCGATTGATCTCTGAGCAGATGTACAGGCTTTCATTCTGGAAAGTCGGGAATGACGAACTTAACTACAGAAGGTTTTTTACGGTTAATTCCCTGATATGTTTGAGGCTGGAAGGCGCGGACGTTTTTGACTTTGTTCATCAAAAGATACTGGAGCTTGTCAACGCCGGAAAGATCGACGGCTTGCGCCTGGACCATATTGACGGCCTGTATTCTCCGGTAGTTTATATGAGGCGACTTCGAGAAAAGGCCGGCGATCTTTATATCGTGGCCGAGAAGATATTGAGCGACAACGAAGTAATGCCTTCGAACTGGCCTATACAAGGCACCACCGGATATGATGTCCTGAATTATATTAACGGTCTTTTTGTGGACACTCCGGCTAAACGTTCCATGGACAGGATATATACATCTTTCAGCGGGATGTATCTGGATTTCGAGTCCCTGGTCGTCGAGAAGAAAAGGCTTTTTATGGGCAAGCATATGGCGGGGGACATAGATAACCTGGCACTTCTATTGAAAGATATTTTCAGCGACAATATATATGGCTCTGATCTTACGATGTATGGATTGAGACGGGCCCTTGTGGAAGTTATGGCGCATTTTCCGGTGTACCGCACCTATTCTTCAGAGCTGGGCATAAGCGAAGCCGACAGGTTCTTCATTAAACAGGGGTTTGATAAGGCGCGTAAGACCGGACAGGACCTTTTGCATGAACTGGACGCCATCGAGAAGATCCTTCTGATGGATATAAGCCTGGCCATGGATGATGAGCACAAACAGCTGTGTCGTGAGTTCACAAGAAGATTCCAGCAGTTTACAGGGGCGCTCATGGCTAAAGGCGCGGAAGATACAGCGGCTTATATCTACAACCGGATCGTGTCTCTCAATGAGGTCGGAGGGTTCCCGGAGAGTTTTGGCATATCCGTCAAAAAATTCCATGAGTTTGTCGGAAGGCGGGCTCACGAGTGGCCTCATTCAATGAACTCTACCGCCACACATGACACAAAGCGCGGGGAGGATACGAGGGCGCGCATAAATGTGCTTTCAGAATTGTCTGAAGAATGGAAGAGCGCTCTGCGATCGTGGCACAAGACGAACAGGAAACACAAAACAAAGATAGACAATGACCTCGCGCCCGGCAAGAACGATGAGTATCTTATTTACCAGACGCTTATCGGAGCTTTTCCTTTTGCGCCGCAGGAGACAGAAAGTTTCAAGGAAAGAATGAAACAGTTCATAGTAAAAGCGGTGAGGGAAGCCAAGGTCCATACAGCGTGGTTGAAACCCGATGATAAATACGAAAAGGCCTGTACGGATTTTATAGAAAGGATCTTAGACGTTTCATCCGAGAACGGATTTCTGGCCGATCTTATTGCTTTTCAGAAAAAGGTCTCCGGTTTCGGAATATTTAATTCTTTGTCGCAAGCCCTTCTCAAGATAACGTTGCCGGGGGTTCCGGATATCTACCAGGGCAGCGAACTATGGGACTTGAGCCTTGTAGACCCCGACAACAGGAGGGGCGTGGATTTCGATAAAAGGCAAAAATATCTGAGGGATATAATGGAAAAGGAAGATGCCCCTGAGGACCTTATTAAGGAATTGTCGGCTTGCCCGGGAGATGGAAGAATAAAAATGTTCACGATCCACCGGCTTTTAAGGGCAAGAAATGAACACATTAAATTGTTCGAGGAGGGAGTGTACATTCCTCTTGAGGTGACGGGAAGATTTGCCGGCAATATCATCGCTTTCGCCCGCAAGAAAGATAACGACATCTGTATATCGGTAGCTGCAAGATTTTTATCGCGTCTGTCAAAAGACGGCGTTCTCCCGCCGCAAGGAGAAGCATGGCAAGATACCTCTATCTCTTTGCCGGATGATCTTCCATGCCGATGGGAAAACATTTTCACCGCAAAGACAATATCCGGGGCCAGATCTCTGCTGGTAAGTGATATATTGAGCGAATTCCCCGTGGGGGCGCTTTTCAGTGAACGCCGGGGATCCCCATCTGGCTCCAAATAAACCCATAAAAAAGGAGGATCATGCAGATAGTACAGGAACTTATTGACAGGTTTTCTTTTTTCGGTGTCGGACTTATACTCCTGACTTCCGCGGTTCTCTTATCCGTGGTCTGTATCCTGGTGGCCCGTCGGCTCATGCCCTGCCAGAAACTTAAAGGGCATAACGATATAACGGGGGCTATATTTCACGCTTTGGGAGTGACCTATGCGGTGCTTCTGGCTTTTATGGTCGTTGTCGCGTGGCAGAAATTCCAGCAGGTAGAGGTCACCATCGAGACAGAAGCGAATTATATAGCCGATATAGTTAAGAACTCTGTCGCTTTTCCGGATGATTTCAGCGCTAAGGTCCGGGTATCCGCGGAAGATTATGTGGATGAGACCATCAGGGAATGGGACAGACTTTCCCGGGGAGAGAAAAGCCCTGAAGCCGGAGAGGCTCTGGACAGACTCCTATATCTTTACACGGGATATATTCCCCGGAACTTAAAAGAAGAGATATTTTTCGGAGAATCCGTCCGAAAACTTAATCTGCTGAGCGAGATGAGAAGAATAAGGCTGTTTGAATCCAAACAGAGAATACCCACCATGCTCTGGGTGGTCCTTATCTTTGGAGGCGTATCGACCATAGCTTTTACGGCATTCTTCGGCGCTGAAAATTACAAGGCCCAGTTATTCATGAGTTCGCTTTTAGCGGTCCTGATAGCGCTGATACTTTATACTGTCCTTGCTCTGGATTTTCCTTTTGCCGGTGAAATGAAGATAGTCCCGGATGCCTTTCGGCAGATGCTCGAATACTAAAAAAGGAGACTTGGGTGTCATGGGTTGACCCCGCTGTGCGATGAAAAAACACTACAAGGAACATGTAAAATTCAGCCGGGACAGCAAAGAGGTGCATTTTTCGGACAAGGTGATAGCTCGGGCTTTGATAAAGAAGTTCAAAGGCGCGAAAAGGCCGGTCTTAGTGGCTGTGGGAGGCCCCGGCGGGATAGGGAAGTCGACTTTCGCGGCAAAGCTCATGAAGGATTTGAAAGACGCTGTGATCCTGCCTCTTGATGATTACAAGAAGTCACGTGATGAGCGTTCCAGAAAGAATATATACGGACCGCATCCCGAAGCTAATGAGGTAGAGCTGGTCCTTTCACACCTTGAGAAACTGCGCCGGGGAGAGTCCGTAGATAAGCCGATATATTGCCGGGAAAAAGGCAAGATACACCTATTTGAGAGATTTGAAAGCGCCGGGTTCATTATCGTCGAAGGAGAGATATCAACATACCGGGAGTTTCATCATCTTATGGATTTTTCGATATTCATAGATTCTCATTGGAAAACACAGCTCAACACCAGGATAAGAAGAGATATCGAAGAGAGAGGCTATACGCCTAAAAAAGCCATTGCCTCTTTTCTTTACAGCAATTTAGAGGAATTCGCTGAATATGGTCAGGAAAGCAGGAAATGGGCCGATGTTCATATCCACTGCGCCGAAGATTACACGCTTATTATAGACGCAGTCTGTAATAAAAGCGTTTCTTTCATGATAGATGAAGTC
>CAYVIW010000057.1:0-21567 GCA_964451815.1 uncultured Planctomycetia bacterium
ATTTTTTTATTTTGTTTCAAATATACATTATTTTTTATGATTTGCAAGAGTAAACGAAAAAATTTTCATTTTTTGACGCTGGAGTTTTTTGTTCTTTAATAAAAAATTTGCATTAAGATCGAAAATGGTCCCCCTTCAAGACGCCCCCTGAAGCTCAAACGTCTACAACGCTTGACAGACAAGGCTTTCAGAGGACGAAAAATATAAAAAAAGGGATGAACTGGATCGGATAGACTGATATTTTTTAGAGGCTCTTGAGATTTTTTCTTAGAAGTTTTTCGGAATCGCCGAAAGATTCAATAAATTCAACGGCGACCCCGAAAGTAGGGACCATGCCCGAAGACAAGTTTTGGCAGCGCACCACCCTGGCGGTCCACCTTCCTTCCGCACTGGAAAGCGGCATGTTTATCCTGCACTCCAGCATCTGCCCCACAGGCAATCTCTCCAGACTGACAAAATAGACCCCTCCCGGGCTTATGTTCTCAGAGACAGCCGTACCTGAGGCCCCTGTCGCGGAGGGGGACAATTCACGATGCCTGACCGTGAATTTTTTCTTTACTCTTTTAAATGCCCGCCTATCGTCTGAGATCATAATATCATTCTTGAGAAAAGTTTTTCGGCTACATATATCTCTCAGGAGCAGCCTCAAGCTTCCTGGTATCGGGATCGAAGGAAGCGGGCTTTCTGCCGAAACACGTGCCAAGCTGTTCAAAAAGAGCCACCTGGTCAAGATCCACATACCTCTGAAGGATGGCTTTTTCGGCAGGCATATATCTTATCTCTTTACCTTTGACATCGGCCAGTGTCACACCGTCTATTCCCTTGTTAAGAAGGATAACAGCCGCGGCCCCGACCTCTTTGCCAAAATTCACGTCATAGGCGCTGGAACGTCCACATCTTACCAGATGTCCGGGGGTAACAGGCCTCACTTCCGGTATCTCGTAAAGTTTTTCCACATACATGTGCGTCTCTTTCATGAAAGCCTTTATGACCGCATCGTCTTTTAAGCGTTTTGTTATCTCCTGGCAAACATATTTTCCCGCGCCGGCTAGTTTTTTGTGACCGAACGCGTCGACCCCGGAGGTGTCATCAACTATCTCTCTACCGCTGGCATCCTTTAATCCTTCGGCCACCACTATTAGATATGTGCCCTCGAAAACATCGCTTAAAAGAAAACGGCGAGTAAGCTTGTCTTTAACATGCGCGTAAAGAACATCGAAATCTACCGGTATTTCGGGTATCAGTATGGCGTCTACATCGGCCGCTATCCCGCCCCTGAAAGCGGTGTGCCCCGCGTATCTGCCGAAGACCTCCATCACTATTACCCTGTTATGTGTCCTTCCCGTAGTCTTAAGCTCGTCGGCATATACGGCTATCTTGTTGATAGTCGAATCGGCGCCCACGGAATAGGTGCCGAGGTCCATGTCCATGGTCTTGGGTACATGGACACATCTGATACCATTGGAGTGAAGATCTACCATCACGCTTCCCGAATCATCTCCCCCGCTTATGACGATAGCGTCTATGTTGAATTTTTCAAGGCCTTTTTTGATGCGCTGGTATTTGTCGGCGTCATCTATTTTTTTTATCTTCACACGGGAATGTCCGGCGGCGGATCCCGCCATAGAGGCATTGACAAGATCGACCCTGTCGGGAGTAAGCTCCGTGAGGGAATCGAACTCTGTCAGGTTATATAGCCCCGCGTAACCATTGGGTATCACAAAGCATTTGATGTCCAGACTCCCGGCCATGCCGGCCGCGCCCTTTACAACGGCGTTAAGCCCTCCGCAATCCCCACCACTGGTCAAAACCCCTATGTTCCTTATCTTGCTCATATTTCCTCCTGTCTTACCGGCTTTGTTCCCGGCTCTTGATAATAGGTCCGGTCACATCAAAGCGACCTTTTAAAAAAAGACCTGTCACGCTGAAGCACAATTTTTTTACTATCCCCGCTTATGATCATTTTCTTCATTTCTTTGTCCGCGTCCTGCCATTCCCCGTAACTCAGCAGGAACTCGAAATCTTCGCCGACCTTCCTCACCGAACTTATCTTGTACGATTTGAACTCCATGAACTGAAACTCAAATTTGGCCTGCTCAAAAGAATATCCGCCCCGGCTCTGGTCGTCTAACAGCGAGTACATAGTATCATAGTCATCTCTCTGCCAGGCAGCCATAAAAGTTTCGACCACGCGGGTCCCCTCGGGGCAAATATCGTCCTCGATCTCACCCGAAGAACCAAATGCCGAGATAGGAATACCGACCATGGGGATGTCTGTGGCTTTAGCGGGATGCACAATTAAACAGACTGAAAAACAAAACCCGGCGATACACACAGATACAAAACTGGCTTTACTGTAACAGCACATTCTTTTACTCTCTGTTATCCAAATTTATAATGTTTCTTTATAGGTGATGTTATCTCCCACACACAACGCATCCCCTCAGGAAATATTACCATATCTCCGGGGCCGAATTCAACAGCTTCGGCGTTTTCAGGCTCAACCCTGGCATGACCTGCGAGAATATAACAAGTCTCTTTCTCGTCGTAGGTCCAGTCGAACCTGGATACCTCTTTTTCCCATACCGGCCATCCGGTAACGCCCATCTCCTCGAGACTGGACTTATCAGGCCTCTCTACCAGTATCCTTTCCATCTTGATCTCCTCTTTTTCAGGCTTCATGCGGAGAATCCAGGACCAACGTTACCGGACCGTCATTCTCTATAGAAACAGACATCCGAGCGGCGAATATACCTTCGGTGACCGCGAGCCCGCGATCCCTCAAGCAGGCGTTGAAGTGTTGCCATAATTTTTTCGCGATATCAGGTGGAGCCGCCCGCTCGAAACCCGGCCTGTTGCCTTTCTCGACAGACCCTAAAAGCGTGAATTGCGAAACGCTGAGAACTTCGCCACCGGCCTGTTTTATGTCGAGGTTCATCTTTTTCTCATCATCCTCGAATACCCTCAAAACGGATATCTTACGCGCCAAGCTCTCGGCGTGACTTGCGGTATCGCCTTTAGCGATACCCACCAAAAGGATAAGACCCTTATCTATACGAGCGATCCGGCGGCCATCAACGCTTACCGCGGCCGCGGTGACCCTCTGAAGCACTATTCTCATATAGCCCCCCCGGCATTGTTGACAATAAAAGGACCTTTTGACCTGCTGATAGGCTCTTGTGATATTGGTGTGGGGTGCGAGATTATGGCGGTGGGTCAGCTCTCCCTTATCTCTACGTTTATGCCCTTGTCCCTGAGATAACCGAACAATCTTTCAAGTTCAGGGTTTTCCCCCTTCACTATAAGGTAGGCCCACCCGCTTTCGGTGGAAAACGACGCTTCCATTATTTTCATATCGATACTGAACCCTTTGATCATATCACAGATAATGGGTTCTTCCTTAAGCTCTCCCGGTATGAAAAGCTCGATCTTTTTTTCTGTCATCTCTATCCCCCTTTAACTCTCTTTGCATCTATCCTCCACTCGTCAAGAACCGAGATCAAGGAAATTCTTAAGTTTCTTTGCTCTTATCGGGTGTCTGAGTTTCTTTAATGCCTTGGCCTCTATTTGGCGCACTCTCTCCCTGGTCACATTGAATATCTTTCCGACCTCTTCCAAAGTTCTCGGATAGCCGTCACCTATGCCGAACCTCAGGGTAAGCACTTTCTGTTCTCTTTCTGTAAGGGTTTCCAGGACCTCGTCCATCTGTTCTTTCAGCATAGCGTAAGCCGTAGCATTGGCGGGCGAAACAGCAGATTTGTCCTCTATAAAATCGCCGAAATTCGTGTCGCCTTCATCTCCTATGGGCGTCTCAAGAGATATAGGATGCTGGGCTATCTTTATAATGCCTCTTACTTTTTCCACGGGAACCTTCATCGCTGACGCTATCTCTTCAGGCGTGGGTTCCCTGCCGTTCTCCTGGACGAGAGACCTCGACACCCTCACCAGTTTGTTTATGGTCTCGGTCATATGTACGGGTATACGTATGGTCCGAGACTGGTCGGCTATGGAGCGCGTAATGGCCTGACGTATCCACCATGTAGCATATGTGCTGAACTTGTACCCTCGCTCATATTCGAACTTATCCACGGCCTTCATCAACCCCATGTTGCCTTCCTGTATAAGGTCCAGAAAAGAAAGCCCCCTGTTGGTGTATTTTTTGGCTATGCTGACTACAAGGCGCAGGTTAGCGGCCACCAGTTCTTTTTTGGACGTGGTATATTCCTCTTCGATCCTTCTAAGCGTATCGGCATCAAGCACTATCTGCTCGGCCGTCCTGCCCGTGTTCCTGAGCATTTTTCTCAATCTGCTCCGGACCTCGTTAAGCTCCTTTTTACCTCTGCCCTTCTTCAGCCGGTCGATCTTGTTCTTAAGCCTTTTAGCTTCGTTAAGCATCCCTGATATGTCTTCGGTAACTTTTTCGACAAGAGAGATAGCCACCTTAAGTTTGAACATCAGGGGCACTATCGTATCAGGTTTTTTTGAAAGTTTTATGCGTTTTATCAGTGTTCTCTTATTCTTCTCAAGACGCTCCGCGTTAGCCCCGGGGGGGACGTCAAGAACATCGTCCAGGTTGTAATCGTTGTCCAGGGCATCCTCTATCTCGTCCAGGACCATCTCACGGGCAACTCTTATCCTGAACACGATCTCCTTCAGGTCTCTCTCGTTGGACTTTATGCGTTTTGCCAGATCCAGTTCTTCTGAGCGGGTAAGCAGGGGTATCTGGCCCATCTGTTTCAGATACATCTTAACCGGGTCGTCTATCTGGACGAACTTGCGGCTCTTTGCCTGCTGCTGACCCCTTTTTACCGTGAGATGGATCTTTTCGATCTCCTCCTCGGACTCTACTACCTTTATGTCAGCGGAATGCAGCGCGGTCATCACCTCATCTATATCGCCGGAGGATACGACATCATCCGGAAGGATGTCGTTAACTTCGTCATAGCTAAGGTACCCCTTGTCCTTTCCGGCCTTGATGAGTTTCCTGACTATGGCGGACCTTCCCTCTTCGTCCACACCTTCGTCTTTGCCGGGCATATCCTTGACAGGGGCGGTCTTCCCGGTTTTATCTTTTTTTGCGGCCTTTGGGGCCTTTTTCTTTTTGGGCATGCTTAGACGACCTTTTCCTTATGTATCTGATTTATCCGGTTTAGTATCTCTAGAACTTCAGTGTCGTTGCCTGTTTCCTGGGCTTTTTTAAGCTGGAGCGTAAGATCTTTCAGGCGGCCTTCCTTATTTTCCTTCTTAACGCAGAAAATGCAGTCTTTTAAAGCCCGGTCCGGGTCCTTTGTAATGTCGGCCTTTGCCAGAGCCTGGACCAGGGCGGCCTTGGCTCCTTCGTCCTTTTCCATACGGCTCAGAAGCTTACCCGGGTTTACGCCGCCTTCGCGTTTGTCGAAGGCAGCTTTTACGACCTCCATGACCTTTCTTACGTCAGGATCCTGGAAACGCCCTATTCCCAGCTCTTTTTCAACCAGGCGGAACCTGTCCTCATTAAGCATCGCCAGACCCAGAATATGGACCTCGCTGCTCCGGTAATTTCGAGAACTTCTGTCCACTTCCGCCTCTTTGGAATAGTGGTATGTATAATCCGGCTTAACCTTTCCCATTTCGTAACGAAGGGACGCCTCATGCACCCCCAGCTTCTCCGCCAACCTTCTTAGGTAATCGGACTGAACCACCGCGTTATCTACCTTTGATATGGTCGGCAGCATCTCATCGACTATACCGCCTATATCGCGCGTGCCCAGCTTGCGCGCCAGCAGAGCCAGTTTGTAATCGAAAAGATCAAGAGAGGAGTCGACCATGTCCATAAAGGCCTGCTTTCCCGATCCCAGCATAAAACTGTCAGGGTCTTCCCCCTTAGGCAGCGTAGCTATCTTAACCTTCATGCCGTTCTCTACCATTATGTCAAGACCGCGCAGCGCCGCCGCCTGGCCGGCCTGGTCCGAGTCAAAGACCATAACACACGTATCTGTATATTTTCTCAACATGCTTACCTGTCTCGGGGTAAGCGCGGTACCAGATGCCGCCACTATGTTGGTAACCCCGTTCTGAAAGGGTATGATCACATCCGTATAGCCTTCCACTAGTATGGCGTACCCCGCTTCCCTTATGCCCCGCTTACTGGAATTGAGTCCGTACAGAACTTCGCTTTTACTGTATACCGGTGTTTCAGGGGAATTTATGTATTTAGGAAGGCTCTTGTCCATAACCCTTGCCCCGAAAGCCACCACGCTTCCTCTTTCATTATACACAGGGAACATTATACGGTTCCGGAACCTGTCATAATCGCCCTTCCCTCTTTGGCTGGGGATGGAAAGACCCGCTTTCCCCAAAAGATCGGCCGGGACCTTCCTGGTCAGACAGTATTTTTTCAGCGCTTCCCATTCGTCAGGAGAGTAACCGATGTTGAATTCCGAGATCGTGGAGCTTTTCAGGCCCCTTCCCTTGAGATATTCCATGGCCTTTTTGCCTTTATCCGAGCATAGCGTTTTGTGATAGAACGCCGCGGCGGTCTTGTTGATCTCGTATATCGCCGAAGAGATCGAGTTTCGCGCCGAAACGTCTTTTCCGTACCTGGGCAATTCTACCCCCGCCTTGGCCGCGAGCATCCTGACCGCTTCCGGAAACTCAAGACTTTCGTATTTCATGACAAAGTTGATGACGTTGCCCCCGGCATGACAGCCGAAACAGTGGTATATCTGCTTATCCGGGCTTACCACGAACGATGGCGTCTTTTCATTGTGAAAAGGACAACAGGCCTTGAAATTCCGCCCGGCCTTTTTCAACTGAATGTATCCGGCGATAACCTCGGCTATATCCGTACGGTCCAGTATGCGGTCTATCGTTTCCTGAGGTATCATTCCCATTGCTTATCTTCTCCTGAACCTCCTGAACCCCGAACATTCTATGAAGTTAAGCCTGCCGCGTTTCTCAACGGCATCGAACATAAGGTTCATTCCCAGATTATCGCTGGCCATATGCCCGGCAATAACATAATTGATGAACTCGGACTTTGCTATCTTGTAGCTTTGTTCCTTACAATGCATGCCTACGATGGTCTTTACACCCGCCTGATGCAGCCTCGCGAACAAACGTGAAGGCCCGCTGGTACCGCCTGTCATGTCCACAAATATCCGGCCTGCATCGGAGCTGTCTTCTCCGATGAGCTTGAACGGTCCGGCCCCCTGTTTTATAGCGTCTTTATATTCCGGCTGGGATTTAATAATGCTGATCACATTTCTTATTTTTTTGGGTTTTTTCCGATCAAACTCTTTCTGAAGATACGCGGCCACACAATTATCGGCGACAGTATGCGTACACATGAAAGGTATGCCAAGCAGTTTGGCCGCGTCTGTCACTTTGGTGTGATTGGCCGGCGCGAGGCCTCTTGAGACCTCGCCGATACGGTCTTTCATCATGCCCTCGGCCACCTCCCTTGTAAGGCCGTACTTATGTCTCCATATGTCGGGCTGTATCCCCATTACCTTGTAGAGTTTTGCCAGAGCCCTACCCGAAGGATGATGAGACACTACCAGGTCTATGTTTATCCCCTTCTCTATAAGCCTGTCGGCGAGGAGAAGTTCTTCTACTCCTATGTCTATACCCACCATTATATCATTCACTTCCTCCTCACCTGAACCATTGAGTATGCGGGTATCATCATAGGGATGCTTCAGGCTTTCCATGTCGAAAAAGGTCTTATCCACCCCCCGGGCCTTCTTATATTCCTCCTTATTCTTTTTTACTGCGTCATCTATGTCTTTTTTCGAGCGCAGATCAGCCTTAAGAGCGTTACTGACCGCTATTTCGTATATATCTTTGAGTTTCATATATCTCCTTTACTGTTTTAGGTCTCCGGTAACAGACAAAATCTCTTTGATAACATCATCTTTACTTCTTTTACTATCCGCGTCGCCTGTCACTTCGGTTATCATACTATATATGCCGGCGTCAAACTCCACAAAGAACATGCCGCTCTTTGAACCGTATATGACCGAATCTCTCGCTATGTCTACTGGTACAAGCAGCAGGAATATCCCGATGGCCCCGAAAAAAACAAAAGCCCTTACAACGGCAACCAGTGCCCCTCCTATCCTCTCGAACGAAGAAAGTTCCGAACCGGCCACAACACTGAAAACGCGCTCCAGGAATTTTATCAGAACAAAACCCACCACCCCTATTATCAAAAAAGACAGGGGTTTAGCCCAACTCTGCAACAGAAATCCGAAAAGTGCCTCGGAGACCAGTGAGTAATATTTTATGGACACAAAGAGCAATACTATCCACCCGGCCAGCGACAGAAGCTGTCCGCCTACACCTGTCCTTGTCCCTTTATAAACTATTCCCAGGAAAAGAATTACATAAATTATATCTATCCAGTTTACTTCTGTTATGATGTCGGGCAAGATATTCACCTCT
This sequence comes from uncultured Planctomycetia bacterium, assembly GCA_964451815.1. Classification (GTDB taxonomy): domain Bacteria; phylum Omnitrophota; class Gorgyraeia; order Tantalellales; family Tantalellaceae; genus CAYVIW01. Next base: position 8,425 of record CAYVIW010000057.1, read on the forward strand.
TACGGAACCTGAAGTATATCATATAAAAATTATCAAGTCAAACGCCCGCTCGTTATTAGTGCAGAAAACCTTCCGCAAACCACAAAAAGGGATCAAACTTTGTTATATCTAACGGGTATCGCAAGGCTGGAATATTCAAACCGCTATGAGAAAAGGGCCGGCTTGGTCTACCCGGGTTCCCTTGAGGCGTAACAGATCTCCGGTGGAGATATCAGCAGCTGCATCTGTCCTGACCCTTACATATTCCCCGGTATATCCCTCAACGGTACCTCCGGCGCCGCGGGCCTCTATCAAAACCTCTATGTCCCTATCAATAAAAGTTTTACAAAAATTTACCTGAAAAGACCTGCCGTCCTCAATAAGGGTCTTAGCCCTTTTTCTTGCTTCAGGGCCGTCAACGCCTCCGGACATGCCCGACGCTTCCGTCCCGGGCCTCTTGCTGTAGGTGAATACATGAAGACGCGAAGGCATTATCTCCCGCAAAAGATCCCTTGTCTTTTCAATATCCGCCACGCTTTCTCCGGGAAAACCGGCAATGACATCCAGAGATATGCCCGCGACAGGGATCTCACCTCGTATCATCAGGACAAGATCCCTGAACTGCCCCGATGTATAGCGGCGTCTCATGGCCTTAAGGACACCGTCGGACCCGCTCTGAAGCGGAACATGAAGATGCCTGCAGAATCTTTTTGATGACGACAGCGCTTTTATCAGCTTACGGTCGATCTGGTCGGGCTCCAGAGAACTTAAGCGTACCCTGAAATTGCCTTGAAGCGCGTCTATCGAGGTCACGAGATCAGGAAGAGATGTATCCCCGGCCCCTCTCCATGAGCCTGTGCATATACCCGTGAGCACTATTTCTCTGTGCCCTTTTGACACGAGCCTTTTTACCTCCGGGAGAATATCGGCATATGGCCTCGATACCGAAGGCCCCCTTACCAAGCTGACCTTGCAATAAGCGCATCTCCGGTCGCACCCATCCTGTATCTTGAGGAAAGCTCTTGTATGGCCCGCGAAGGCGGATATGCTCCCGTCAAAATGTTCCTTTTCCGGAGAAACCACCGCTCCGGACAGGACCTCATGCAGGCGCGACTTATTTTTTCCTTCCACGACCATGTCCACTTCAGGCATGGAACGCAGTTTTTCTATGTCTTCCTCTTGAACAGCGTAACATCCGGTAACAATAACACGCGTTCCTGGGTTATCTCGTTTGGCTTTTCTTATCAGCTGGAGAGTTTTTCTGTCGGCTTCCGCGGTCACAGTGCATGAATTCACAATAAAGATGTCGGCATTTGCCGGGGAGGTTTCCTTATAACCTTCCGAGAGAAGCTTTTCTCGGATAACCTGTTCTTCGTACTGGTTTACTTTACATCCCAGTGTTCTTATTGAAAAGTTTTTCACTGCCTTACCTCGTCAGTTCCCCTTATGGTCGAGAACCGAAAGCACGAAAAGGCCCGCTGTGTCGCTTTTAAGGACCCGGGGGCCCAGAGAAACGAGACTGAAGCCATATCCGCGTGCCATTTCTACTTCCTCGGGGGTAAAACCGCCTTCCGGGCCGATAAGTACCAGTATTTTTTCCGGCAAACTGGCGGATATCACATCTTTAAGGGGCACGGTTCCCTCCCCCAGGCAGGCTATCAGCGCTATGTCATATTCCTCCGCGGAAGAAGCGACTTCTGAGAACCTTGTTATATCGGCCACTTCGGGGACCACAGTGCGGCCGCACTGTTTTGATGCCGCGACCCCTATCTTTTCCCACCTCGTCGCCATTTTGAGCGAAGAGGCCGCGCCAGGTTTGACTATTGTCCTTTGGGTGGTCATAGGTATTATCCGGAAGACCCCGAGCTCTGTCGCTTTTTCTATAACAAGATCCATCTTACCTTTTTTGGGGATGGCCTGGGCCAGTGTTATACTGTTAGGGTTTTCGGACGAAAAACTCGAAGTGGAAATAATTTTCAGAGTAACTCGTTTTCGCCTGTTGTCCGCGCGTTTTATAACCGCCGTGTATTCTTTCCCCTCGCCGTCGAAAACGACCACACTGTCACCTTCACCGAGCCGCATTACACTAGCGACATGATGCGCTTCGTCCCCCTCAATGGTCACCTCGGGACCTTCTATTCTGTCTTTTGGAATATAGAACCTGCTCATAGTGAAGTGGCCGTGGTCCGGGCCCCGGCGGTCATCTGACGGACCCGTATTCTGATTCTCCAAAAACTTCGGAAGTAAAGATGTATATTTCAGCTAAACCCGTTTTCCACGCGTCATGGGGAATGCCTGCTTTATGGGCGCATAAACTGTTCATAAACTCTTCTTTGTCCCATCCGGTCTCAGTTGCCACCTGAGGCAGATAGACACCACTACTCGCACCGCTCCTTACCAGAACACCGTGCTTCCCCAACTCTATCTCATCTGCTTCAAGCACTCTCCTCATAGGAGAAAGAACAGATATTTCGATATCGACGCTATCAAGTTCATCGGCGTCCAGGGCCCGGAAACGAGGGTCATCGAATGCCGCGGCCACTGACATATCCCTGATGGTCAGGTAAAGCGGACCCCTGGGCTCCATGCTGCCTATACATCCCCTGAGCTGCCCCTGACGATGAAGAGTTACGAATGCTCCCAGTTCCCGTTCAAGCGCCTCATCCTGTGGGTCAACATCCATTTTCCGGCCGGTTTCAAGATAATGTTCAATACTTCCGCGGGCTATTCCCAAAAGCTTTTTCCTCTGAGATTCATCAAACATTTCATCCTCCTGTGTCGCGGAGATCTCCTCTCCTGGATCACTCCCGGTCCTCGTGAACGCCGCGCTGAAATACCCTACTACCCTCGCTTCATCCCCGGTTATGTCTCCGGAGTTAGCATATTTCAAAACCTCGACCTCGCCGGCTCCCATTTTTTTTGACGCCAGCATGACCGCGTACACGGCGCCGGGCCCGCACATGGCGTCATGCTCTCCACTCAGGCTGAAAAGATAAAGTTCATCAGGTGAGAACTTTTTTATTTCATTGATCGTGTCAGCATCTTTACTGACAGCTTCATCGTAAGAAAGATAATGGCTTAGGTCCGTGCTTGCCAACAAAGCTATGGACTGGCCATTCTTCATCACCTCATAAAGAGCATCTGCCAGCTTTCTGGACGTCATTATGTTCTGGTCGCCTATTGCCACAAGGACCAGTTTGGCGTCCGGAAGCGCGGCCTGCAGAAAAGGTATCTGCATCTCCACCGAGTTCTCCCCGCTGAAAGCGCGGGGGACGCCCTTGATAGCGTCATCATATGCGATGAGCTTTCCGGTTATCTCCCGGTCTATAGGTGTCCTGCCCAGCGGAGTGCTGAAAGTTTCTCCGGTGAAAACGCTTATGGTCCCCTCGATGTACCTGTGATGAGTGAATCCGACCACTATCACCGTTCCCGGGGAACTCTGACGGAGGGCGTTAAAAGCGTAGGCCGCTACCTTTCCTGAATAGGACAGCCCCGCGTGGGGAGATATTACGGCGATCACATCGCCGTCCAGTTCCTTTACTTCCGCGCCGGCCAGATATCCGTCTATCTCTTTTCGCAACCGCTGTGGAGAATCGGGGTACCATGAACCGGCGAGTTCCGCGTGTTTGGCAGAGGCGTCAGAACACCCAAGCAGCAGACAGACGCCTGTCAGCAGAAGGAGCGATCTCATTCTCATCTATTCCGCCTTCGCTTTTTCCGCTCTCATCCTTTCGAAAACACTCGCGTTTATGGCCTTGACGCACTGCTCTGACAGATCGTAGATATCAGGGCCTACCTCCAGCCAGAGCCCGCTGTAATCGCTGACGATAAAAGGCTTGCCCCCCTCTATGTTCATCTCAACTATCTCCGAGCTGGCCGATGTCATGACGTATCCCAGACGGTTCCCTTTGTTTGTGACCAGTTCTCTGACTATAATATGGATATAGACGTTGGGGTTATCGTCCACTACTTCTATGTCCTCAAAAAGTCCAAGCGCTATGGAGACGTACCTTCTGACCTGTTCTCTATGGTCACCCAGAGCCTCTACAAGCACCCTGAGACTTGCGTTCTCTGTTTGAGCGTGGACAGGCGTATGCGTCGATAGCACGGCCGTCAAAAGGAAAAGACCTATGATCCTTTTCATCTTACCTCCGTTATTTTTCGATCTGGCGCAGAAAGCCCCCGCCCTGAAGATAGGTCCCGGTAAAAAGTGGTGGAGGTGAGGGGGATCGAACCCCTGACCTTCTGATTGCGAACCAGACGCTCTCCCAGCTGAGCTACACCCCCCGCGACTGTTGCCGGATATGAAAAAATATTATAACACATATTCTTAAAAGGTAAAGTCACCCGAAAACTTTCACGCATTCTTCCACGGTGGCCATATGAATATCGACTGTATCGTCCCTTTTGTAAGCATACCCTCCGGCAAGAGTTATCGCCAGCGGCACGGAAAAATTCCTGGCCTGGGAGCACACGAAATTATCCCTTTTTCTCAGACCGTCCTTTGTAATGCTCAACTTACCGAGCTGGTCGTCCTTGTACGGATCGGCCCCGGCTAAATACAATATTATATCAGGTTTGAACAGGCTTATTACCTTGGGGATATTGTCATAAAGGTGGGCCAGATATTCCCTGTCACCGGTATAGTCCCCCAATCCTATGTCCAGGTCGCTTTCGGGCTTGTGGAACGGATAATTGTTTTGTTGATGTATTGAAAAAGTGAAGACGTCGTCATTGTCCGCGAATATGCTGGCTGTGCCGTTGCCCTGATGCAGATCACAGTCAAGAACAAGCGCCTTCTTCACGGCCTTTTCGGCTATCAGCGCGTTTATGCTGACGGCTATGTCATTGAGCATACAGAACCCCTCTCCATGACCGGCGAACGCGTGGTGAAAACCTCCACCGAGATGAACAGCGACATTAGACGATATCGCTTGTCGGGAGGCCGTCAGGGTGCCTCCGCAGCAGGTGAACGAAGACCTAACCATTTCCGGAGAAAAGGGAAGCTCCAACGCGAGGGCCTCTTCCGGACTGATAACTCCACCAAGCAATCTGTCGATATAAGAAGCTTCGTGTGTGAGTTTGACCACTTCTTCGGTTATCTTCTCCGGGGATATTATTGCGCATTTATCCGCCAGATAAGGGTCTGAGAACACGCGCTTCCTGAGTATCCTGTATTTAGAGGTCGGGAACACATGGTCCCCGATATCGACGTAATACTCATCTGAATAGATTATAGGGATCTTACCAGGCATTCTTATCGATCCGTTCCGGGGACAAAAGATGCCCCGGCTTTTTTTGGAACACCTTCCGGCATCACCGTTCCTGTTTTTTCAGCTTAACAGTATAGTCCGGACCTGTTCCCTCCAGAACTATGTGTCCTTCCCTGGCGAGCCATCCTATGCTCATAAGCGCCATATCACGCTGCGCGGGTATACTCACCACCAGCTCATCCATACTGGCAGATCCACCGTTCTTCTCCAGATAGCTCCAGATGTCTCCGGCCGCGAGACCTATCTTTGTTATCATCCTATACCTCCCCTTTTTTACCCGGTTCCCATGGCGTTCTGCTGTCCCCTATGCCTCTGGTTGTAGCTTGCGCACCTTGGGCAGACCGAAAACTCATCGTGTCTGCTGTCAATATAGTTAAACGAACATATGTGACAATGCCATATATACTTTTCATCCGATGAAAATGTCTTGAGCCTGGTCCCGAAATCCAGAAAGAACCACACTAGAAGAAGCATCACGGCCGAAAAGAACAGATAAATGAATAACGCTACTGAAATATCAAGTTTTATCATCTCATTCACCGCCCGGAGAGGTGAGAAGCTTTACCTCTACATCCACCCATTCGCCCTCCGAGGGCGAAGCGTCTGACGATTCGAACATCCACCCCTTCACGTATTTTGAGGCCAGCATGTCCAGACCGGGATATCCGGTGGTGGTAAATGACTCCGCCCTTATGACCCTTCCGCCTCTGTCCACCAGGGCCCGCACCCTGACGCTGAAACTATCCCGACGGCCGTAGATCCCCGATATGACCCTGGGGGGTACCGGGCGATGTATCACCTCGCGTTTCGAGAGAGGAGATAAAGGCCGCATGCCGCTCTCTCTCATAAGACCTCCCGCGGCGTCTATCCCGAACAATGCCCCCGGGGTACTCTTATCCCCCGAAAGAAAATCCCTTATCATAAGATCCATGCCGGAGGCGCCATGAACTTCGGTGGCCGTAAACCCGGTATTTATTTTTGGTACCGGCACTTTCAGCGGATCGTAAATATCCCTCATTGAAGCGAAAGCGTACTTTGTCCGGCCTGCCGGGTCCTGTCCTCCTATCATGATATCGATCGCGGTCCTTTCCAGCAGAGGCCCGAGAAATGTGACTTCGGTGAACGGCTCGGTCTTGAAAAAATTCTCGGGAGGCACGATATTAACGGCCGTTATCCCAACCAGATGCGCCCCGAAGGACACCATAAGAGCTATAGTAAAATTACGTGTCATCATGCCGGAAACATCACTGTGTTGTGGCTATATTTATCTGCCTGACATTGGCCTGGCGACAGATATCCCAGATCTCTATTACCTTGCCCAGATAGGCTCCTTTATCGGCCTTTATAAGTATAGGCTGGCCCTCAACGGCTGAGAGAGTGATCCTGGAAACCAGCTCATCGTCGCTCACCGGGCGTTCGCTCAGGAACACTTCATTCGCGGCGTTGACCGTTATTACAAGAAGTTCTCTGTGAAGGACCTCGCTCGTAACCGCACGTGGAAGATCGACCTTGATCCCGGGCTGGAAGATATAACTAGAGGTGAGCATAAAAAATATCAGCAACAGAAAGACAACATCTATCAGCGGAGCGATATCCAGACGTCCTTTTTCCAGAAATATTTTGCGCTTAAACCTCATCGTCTTCCCTTTTTGTACCAAGTATATTAAGAAGATCCGTGGCGCTCTTCTCCATTTCCAGAACGAAACCATCGACTTTGCTCACAAGGAAATTGTAGGCAACATACGCTGGTATGGCCACGGCCAGCCCCGCCACGGTCGTGATAAGCGCTTCCCATATGCCTCCGGCAAGGTCCCCCGGGTTTACGGGCATAAGCGCGACCGATTTCTGTTCTATTACCTGGAATGCCCTGACCATACCTGTAACTGTTCCAAGAAGACCCAGAAGCGGGGATATATGCGCTATAGTGGCCAGTACTCCCAGGTTCTTTTCCAGGCGAGGTACTTCGTGCAACCCGGCATCCTCTATAGATTCTCTTATTTCCGCACGGCTCCTGTCATGTTTAAGTATCCCGGCTTTAAGTATGTGGGCTATAGGCCCCGGCATGGCGTTGCACTTGTCGATGGCGTCAAGGATCTTGTTCCTTTTCAGCGTTTCGGCGATATCCTCCATGAACTCTTCCGTATTTATTTCAGCCTTCCTCAAGTTCCACAACCTCTCTACGACCACCGCGACCGCTATTACGGAGCATATTATAATTAAGAACATCAGCGGCCCGCCTTTAACTATCAAACCCCACATATCACCCTCCTGTTTATCTTCTGCCGTATTCTTTTAAAAGCTCTACCCGCTTTCTCGCGAACTCGGCCTCTTTCCCTACACCGGAGGAAAGTTTCTGGTATATGGCGTATGCCCGCTCGTGCTCACCCTTCTTTTCCAGAAGTTCGGCGCATCTTAACCTGGCCCTTATCACCCAGAAATCTCCCCTCGGGTACTTATATTCCACCTTCAGATACTCTTCTATCGCGCGGTCCTCATTGCCGGACATTTCATAGCACTCCGCCAGATCGAACTGTATCTGGGCGTTGGTTTCGGTGTTTTCTCCCGTAAGGGCCATCTTGAAATATTCTATGGCCAGCGGATGCTTTTCCTGGGCCTTAAGTATAATACCCGTCCGGTTATTGGCCAGGTTGCTGATGCCGCTTTCGGGATAATCCATAAGTATCGCCTGGTAACGTTCTTTCGCCGCGTCGAGGTCGCCCCTCTTCCTGGAAATATCACCCAATGTAAGTATCGCCTGCGGGGCCCATTTGCTGTCGGGCCGTGTTAGAGCCAATTCCTCGAACTGTTCTATACTTTTCTCCTCCATATTGTCCTCCAGAAAGGCCCAGCCCATCCAGTAGAAAGCGTCTTCCGCGAAAGGGCTCTCGGGATAAGAGTCAACTATGCGGGAAAAATATTCCCTCGCTTTTCCGAAATCACCCTTACTGTAATAATATTCACCGAACCAGAACTCTATCCCGGGAATAAGATCAGTTCCGTGCGCATCCTCGACTATACGGTTGAATATCTCGAGGGCTTTGTCCTCTTTGCCCATTCTGTAATGGGCCCAACCGGCATGATAGGCGGCTCTTATCCCGAGGGCGGATGCTTCCGGATCCTCTTCCGGCTTTACCCGCGACAAAAGATTTTCGTATATTTCAAGAGCGTCGGCATACCTGGCCTGATTGTAAAGCGCGTTGGCCTTCTGAAGATACGCCTCACTTCTCAAAGAGCTGTCGGGAAATTTTTCTAACAGATGTTCGAACTGTTCCATTGCCGAACGGTGATCTCCCCTCTGGGAATAAAGTATGCCAAGACGATAATAGGCCTTATCCAGATGGTGTGACATTGGAAAATTGACTATCATGGACCGGAAGGCGAGTATGGCGGCGTCTTGACGGCCCATTCTCTCCATTATGGCCCCCATCTCATACTGAGCGTAATCGGCCAGCATGCTGGAAGAGAACTCCCGGAGGATCCTGTCATAAACGCCTGTCGCACGATCGAACTCTTCCATCTCCTGCAGGATATTACCCGCGCTCAAAAGAGCGCTTACCCTCAGGTCCTGGTTACCTTTGAGCCCCGCGGCGGCGTAAAACTCCTCAAGGGCCTTATTCTCCTCACCCGCGGATAGATACGCCCATCCGAGATTATAATGGACCCGATCAGCGAGATCGTTCCCGGGAAAACGGCTGAGGAACTCGGTGTAAACGTCGATAGCCTCTTTCATCTCTTCTTTTTTGTAAAAGGCATCGCCCATCATGTAATACGCGTCCGCTGTCCAGCTGTTCTCCGGCAGATCGTCAACTACCTCCCGATATTGCGATATCGCTTCATCGGTCTCGCCCGCGGCGGCATGTACCCCCGCTATGCCCATCATGGCCGCACCGGTAATATCGGGGTTTTTGCTCTCTTTCTTAACCTTTTTGAACCAGGACATGGCCGAATCCATGTCACCTTCCTCATAGTAACTTTTGGCAAGTCTGTACTCAGCTACGACCTTCCAGGGCTGTTGTGCCGCACCCCTTATAGCGTTATGAAAATTCTGTATGGCTCCGGGAATATCCCCGAGTTTGTAGCAGGTATCTCCAAGGAGATAATAGGCATCGAATATCCTTGGATTTATCGGATAACGTTCTATATATTCCCGCAACTCATCGGCAGCGGAGGCGTAATCCCCCGCCCTGTGATAGAACTCGGCAATATTGTACCCGGCCTTCACCGCGAGATCGCTCTGGGGATACTTGTCGATAAAATCCCGTAATGAAGCAGCCGCGGCATCCAATTCCCCGAGCTTCTCATAGCACCAGGCAAGTGAATAATACGCGTATTCCCTGAACTCGCTGGATGGATATTTTTTAAGCACCTCCTGATACCGCACGAGGGCCTGGGAATAGTTGCCTTCCTTGAAATATACTTCCGCTATCCAGAAAGCCGCCTGGGACCTGAGACCGGTGTCATTATACCGGTTCAGCACTACGTCAAACTCCGTTATCGCCCGAGCGGGCTGGCCGGTGTGAAAATAGACCTTCCCTAAAAGAAGATGCGCGTGTGCCTCCGCCTCGGGAGGCAGTTCCATGGAAAGGACCTCCCTCAACCTGCTTTCGGCTATCTCATAGAATCCGTCCTCGACCGCCTTTTTCGCGAAATCAAGGTCAGCGGTATACGTCTGCCTCGCCTCGAGACATGCCGCCTGAGCGAAAAAAAACAAAGAAACCAGCAACAGCGCTCTTATTCCGATCTTCACCTTATACGATCCTTATGGTCTTATACTATTGTTAACAAATTAAACTATATATGCTATCAAAAGCCACCCGAAACGGCAAGAGATTTAACCGTCAGGTTGACCCCATTTTAAGATAAGCACCAGTATATGAGGCGGGAGTTGACGCGACTTCCTCCGGGGTACCCGAAACCACGAGCTCTCCACCGGAGTCTCCCCCGCCGGGCCCCAGATCGATTATATGGTCCGCGGAACGGATAACGTCAAGGTTATGCTCTATTACCAGAACGGTGTTCCCCGCCGAAACAAGCTCGTGCAGGACATCCAGAAGCTTGTGTATGTCTGCGAAATGAAGACCCGTGGTAGGCTCATCAAGTATATAAAGGGTCTTTCCCGTGGCCTTTTTGGAAAGTTCTGTCGCCAGCTTCACTCTCTGGGCCTCTCCGCCCGAAAGGGTAGTGGCCTGCTGTCCGAGCCTTATATATCCCAGGCCCACGGAATAAAGGGTCTTTAGCCTGCTTTTTACCGCGGGGATGTTCTCGAAAACCTCGAGGGCGTTTTCAACACTCATATCTAATATCTCCGATATGTTGTACCCCTTGTAACGTATCTCAAGGGTCTGGTCGTTGAAGCGTTTGCCCCGGCAAACCTGGCACTCCACATAAACGTCGGGAAGAAAGTGCATCTCTATTTTTTTTACGCCGTCCCCCTGGCAGGACTCGCAGCGCCCGCCCTTGACATTAAAACTGAACCGGCCCGGGCGGTACCCCCTCATGCGCGCTTCCGGAAGGCCGCTGAAAAGGGCCCTTATAGGGCCGAAAGCTCCCGTATAGGTTGCAGGGTTCGACCTGGGCGTACGCCCTATGGGCGACTGGTCGATAACTATTACCTTATCTACATTATTAACACCTTTTATTGACTTATGCTTACCCGGCTTTTCTTTGGACCTGTAAAGGACCCTGGCCAAAGCCCTGTAAAGTATATCGTCGACCAGGGTGCTCTTTCCCGACCCTGAAACACCCGTTACGCAATTAAAAATACCCAGGGGGATCTTCACGTCTATTCCTTTAAGATTATGCTCGGCCGCCCCCCTGATCTCAAGGAACTTTTTTCCCACATACCCCCTTCTCTCTGACGGCGCTTCTATTTTGAGGTCCCCTCTTAAGTATTTGCCTGTCAGGGAAGACCTGCTCTTGAGGATATCGGCGAGTTTACCCTGGGCGACCACCTTACCCCCGTACTCGCCGGCTCCCGGCCCTAAGTCTATAATATGGTCCGCTTTGCGTATAGTGGCCTCGTCATGTTCAACGACCACAAGAGTATTTCCAAGGTCCCTGAGGGAAACCAGCGTATCGAGAAGCTTATCGTTGTCTTTCTGATGAAGCCCTATACTGGGTTCATCAAGGACGTACAATACCCCCACCAGACCCGCCCCTATCTGTGTGGCCAGGCGTATCCTTTGGTCTTCCCCTCCCGAAAGCGTATTGCTGGGCCTGTCCAGAGTAAGATATCCCAGACCCACATTTACCATAAAATCCAGCCTGGACTTTATCTCCTTCAATGCCTCTTCCGCTATTGTTCTTCTCATCTGATCAAGCTCAAGGCCGTTAAAAAAATCTTTCGCGGCCGTTACGGACAATTCGCAGACCCGGGCTATGTTCCTCCCCCCGATCAAAACGCTCAAAGACTCTTTTTTAAGCCTCTGTCCTTCACACTTGGGACATGGCTGCACAGACATGAAAGAGCCTATCATCTCCTTCATAAAATCACTCTCGGTCTCGTGAAAGCGTCTTTCGAGATTGGGGATGACCCCCTCGAACCCGGAATCAGGGTCCCCGTACAAGACCATTTTTTTCTGGCGGGAGCTAAGTTTTTCAAAAACGATATTGCTATCGAACCCGTAATATCTGGCAAGCCTCCTCAGCTGTCTCCTGAAATGGAGCACAACTCCCTTTCCCCCTCTTTTCCATGGAGTTACTGCCCTGAGAAGCTCTTCGGTCCTGTCCGGCACCACAAGGTCCGGATCTATCTCTATCTTGTTGCCAAGGCCGTTGCATGAAGGGCATGCTCCGTATGGGCTATTGAAAGAAAAGTTCCGGGGCGCCAGGCGTTCGAAGCTTATGCCGCAATCGGAACAGGCGTTATGCTCGCTGAAAAGTATCTCTTTTTTTATGTTCCCGGCCTGGTCAAGTACTCCCACCAGAATAACCCCTCTTCCTATCTTTAGAGCTGTCTCAACCGAATCGGAAAGCCGGGTCCTTATATTATCTTTTATCACCAGTCTGTCGACCACGGCCTGTATAATATGTTTCACTTTTTTATTGAGCGCGGGGATCCTGTCTCCGATGTCGATTATATCTCCGTCAAGGCGGAGCCTTATAAGACCTTCTTTCCTCGCTCCCTTCATTATCTCAATATGTTCTCCCTTGCGTCCGTCCACAAGAGGCGCCAGTATCATGATCCTGGTGCCGGGTGCCTGCCTCATTATTAGATCAACTATCTGCTGGGAGCTCTGGGCCGAGATCTCCTTACCGCATCCCGGACAATGCTGCACCCCCACCCTGGCAAATAATACCCTCAAATGATCGTATATCTCGGTCTGTGTGCCGACCGTGGAACGCGGATTCTTACCCGCGGTCCTCTGCTCAATGCTTATGGTCGGCGACAAACCCTCGATATAGTCCACGCTGGGTTTCTGCATCTGATCGATGAACTGTCTGGCATAACTTGAAAGCGACTCGACATATCTGCGCTGCCCTTCGGCGTATATGGTGTCGAACGCCAGCGATGATTTGCCTGAGCCTGACAACCCCGTGACCACGCAAAGAGAGTCCCTGGGGATCTTTACGTCGATATTCTTCAGGTTGTGCTCTTTCGCGCCTTTAACAAAAATATAATTTTTTCTCATAGGCCATAATTGTATCATACCGCCATTAAGTAAACAAGCGAGGCGAACTGTCCTGTAGTTTCAGTTGATCTGTTGTTTTTCCCGAGCACCTTATGAGGCATTCCTGATCGGGCACCCGACAAGAAACTCAGGGGGAGATACGTGTGATGCCCTGTCGTAAAGCAGGGAAGGACCGTGTGGCACACTGAGGGGCACCGTGCAGCGAGCAAGCATGGTCCCGCCCCGCGATATTGAGCCGGGGGCGGGTTGCGAGCGGAACG
>CAYVIW010000058.1:0-50336 GCA_964451815.1 uncultured Planctomycetia bacterium
AACAACCAGCTCAAAAAGCTGCGGTCCTCCCATTACACTCCCCGCCAATATGACACGTGAATGGCCGGCTGTACCCGTTCAATACTCCCGACGCTACAGCTCTATGTCCTGATCCTTCTCCCGGGAAACACCCGCCGGAACGTCGTTCCTCGCAGGAGCCGAAGCTTTCGCCATTACCCGGGCGGCCGTGTCCAGATCTTTTTCGTTCGCGGGGGTATAAGAGCTTCCTTCGGTGTTCTTCCTGGTGATCTCGTTGTTGTAGGCTTCGAGTATCTCCTTCTGTATATATAACCTGCATTCCTGGGTTACGGGATGCGCTATATCCATGTGTCCGCCCTGTTTTTCTCCGGCGGTTTCTTCCTGGGATCGTGCCTGTTCCCTGCCGGAGATCTCTTTCCCGCACTGATTACAGTATCTGGATCCCCTGGCGTTCTTGAAGCCGCATTTGACACACGCTTCCACGGCCTTCCTCGAAGGCATGGCAATAAAAAGTCCGTTAGTGCCCTGTATTATCTTGACGTTCCTTACCACGAACCAATCGTCGAACGTCATTGTAGCGAAAGCCTTCAATTTGCCGTCTCTGCTTTCGGTAGGAAAGACCCTTACTTCGGTGATCTTCATCTTTTTTCTCCTCCACGTAAGTGTATGCCGTATAGATCCGCCAACCGTTCGATACCGGGAAATCCTTTTTCAGCGCAGCTGCGGCTTCCGATGCCCGATCCCGATCGAATATGCCGAAAACAGTAGGCCCGCTCCCGGACATAAGAGAGGCTTTTGCCCCTTCAGAACGCAAAGCTGACAACATGCGGTCTAAAACCGGGAATTCTTGTAATACTATTTGTTGTAAATCGTTACGCAAATTTCGCGCTATACTCTCTATGTCTCTTTCTATCAAAAATGAGGTCAACATTCTATCCCAAGCATCATGCTTTGTCAAGTTCAAAGCGGTCACTTTGCCGTATATCTCCTTTGTTGAAGTGCTTAACGGCGGATTTATGACCACATGGGACAGATCCAGACCGGTTTCGACAGTTTCTATAATATCACCCCGTCCTCTTCCAAGAGCGAAAGGAGCTTCCTCTATAAAGAAGGGAACGTCCGCCCCCAGCAATGCGGCTATACGCATAAGGGCGTCTTTGTCGAGGGGGTGCCCCGTCAGGGCGTTAAGACCCTTCAAAAGCGCGGCGGCATCGCTGGAACCTCCACCGAGACCAGCGCTTAAAGGTATATTTTTTTCAAGATCCACCCGGAAGCAGGCACCTTCGCCGCTGGCGTCCCTGAAAGCGGATATGGTCTTCCCCAGAAGACTGTCTTCTCCCAAAGGCACCCTGGCTTCAGAAGATGTCAACTTGTCCCCTTCCGCGGAAATATCTATTTTAATACGGTCAGATATCGATATCTTCTCGAAAAGGGTCTCTATTTCGTGGTACCCGTCTTCTCTCCGGCCGGTAATGCCCAGATAAAGATTAAGTTTGGCAGGTGCTGTAACTTCCATGATGCGTATCCGCCCGCGAGACTATTTTTTTCTCTTTAGAAGCGTATGGGCTTCTTCTGTAATATTATTGCATGTGAGCTTGAAATGCTTGTACAGTTGTTCCGGTGTACCGCTTATTCCGAACTTGTCACATACCCCGATGAGTTTCATGGGAACAGGACATTCTTCCACAAGCATCTCGGCTACGGCGCTTCCCATGCCCCCGTATATGGTGTGCTCCTCTACCGTCAATACCGCTCCGGTGTCTTCCGCCGCTTTTTTGATGACTTCCCGGTCCATGGGTTTGATGGTATGAAGGTTTATCACTCTGGCACTTATATTGCCGGCCCGCAGTTCTTTCGCCGCTTCAAGGGCGCTATGAACAAGATGCCCGCAAGCTATTATGCTGATATCAGAACCGTCGGTAAGGACATCCGCTTTCCCGATCTTGAATCCCTCTCCGGTACCGATGGGCGGCACCTTTGATCGCCCGAGCCTGAGATATACAGGACCGGGTATTGCCGCGGCCTGTATGGTAGCCTGAAAAGCTTCTCCGGCATCGGCCGGAACAACGACCGTCATGCGAGGTATTATCCTCATAAGCGCGATTTCCTCAAGCGCCTGATGTGTAGCGCCGTCCTCGCCGACAGATATCCCTCCGTGGCTTCCAGCGATATTGACGTTAAGGCCCATATATGCCACAGATACCCTGACTTGATCCCAGGCCCTTCCGCTGGCGAAAGCCCCGAAAGTACAGGCGTAAGGGATCTTACCCACCAAAGCCAGACCCGCGGCCGCGCTCATCATGTCCTGTTCTGCCACGCCGTGGCTTATGAACCGGTCCGGATACTTCTCCTTGAACCAGTTAGCCCTTACGGACTCCGTCAGATCGGCCGAAAGCACCACCACGTCTTTATTCGTCGCTCCAAGCTCGAGCAAAGCTTTGCCAAACCCGTCTCTCGTCGCGCCCTGCATCAGTTCTCCCCCACCCATTTTTGCTCCTTCCCTGACATCTATGGACTGTAAAAATATCCCGCGGGCGCCTGGACTATGTCGCGAACCTCGACGCTTTTTGGGTCATAATTGTAAACATCTTTCTGGTCAACCCTGAGCTTGACATTTTCGGACTGGTCGTTCATCAGGATAAAATCAAAATCCTTGAACTTATAGCCGTATACCACATCTCTTGCTATGCCTAATATGTGACGGAGCTTTTCCTCTCTAAGCCCCATCTCGCCGGGCTTGGGTACCGCTATGTCATCTATCTTGAAATTCAGCAGGAAGTACCTGGAGTCTATACCGGTATTATATGCGCCGTCGGATGACTTATAATCAAATCTGTCAGAAAGCTCTTCTTCAGAACGGAAGTCTATCTTTATCCTGTTAGCCATCTGCGAAGCCAGGAATTCCTCCATGCCTATATCCTTGAGATAGAACTTGCCTTTCCAATATCCGATATCGCTGAGCTTTGTGGGGGTACTTCTGAAGAACTCGTCCAGTATCCTTTCCCGGGTCTCATCCTCAAGACCTATATTACCGAATATACTCTCTACCGACCTTTCTTTGCGGGCCTGTGGAGTGAGGTTTACGTTAAAAAGTGTTCTCTTGAAAGATTCTGAACGCGATATATTTTGGTACATGCTCATTTTTACATCTTCAACATATTTTACTATTACTACCTGGAGCTCGGGGAGCTTTATATCCTGTGTTATAACGCAATAGAAAGAAATGTCAGCGTCCGTGCTAAGAACTACGCGTGAGGCGATAAGAATAAGGCTGCTTATAGTATCCCAGGCCTCCTGCTTTATGCCCATATTAGCGTCAAGAAGCCCGGGCATTGAGTAGTATATGCCCATGGTCTCGCCCTCGACGGTTACATCCACTTCCATGTCGTATTCGGCCCTGCATACTTCCTTGACGGCCTCCGGGAGACGCTCTTTCGGGTATGTGGGGCCGCAGGCGGATATGAACGTCGCGGCGGCGAATATCGTCAAAGCCACTGCCGAAAGAGCTGTATATTTTTTGGCTGTTGTTCCTGTCATTTTTTATCTCCGCCTAAAACGACTCTTCTATGCCGTACTCCTTGAATATGGCTATTATTTCGTCAAATTCAAGTTCTTCTCTCTTGAGCAGCTCTTTAGCGAATCTGTCCAGGATCTGCATGTTGTCTTTGAGCGTGGTCTCGACCTCTCCCATGCACTTCTTTATAAGAGCGCCGGTGTCTTTGTTAAGCACAAGTTTTATTTCCTCCGAAAGCTCGTCTTTGGGTATCGCGGTATAGTCCCCGACGTATCCGGACTCTCCCATACCGAACATCCATACCATCGCGTGGGCTCTTTCCATGGCATTGTGAAAATCACCGGCTACTCCGGTAGAGGTCGTGCCGAACCTGAGCTTCTCCGCCACGTACCCTCCGAAAGATATCATTATGTTGGACATCAGCTGTTCCTTGCTCTGAGAGTGCAGCTCCTCTCTTTCCGGGGACCAGACCACTCCCAGAGTTCCCCTTCTGGGAATTATGCTGGCCTTGAAAACCGTCTTTGACGGGGCCTTGAGAAAAGTTGTTATGAGATGCCCCGACTCGTGATATGCTGTCATCTCTTTTTCTTTAGGTGTTACGGTAAGACGGTATTTTATCCCCAGGTCCACCCTCTCAAAAGCCTCGCTTATCTCTTTGAGGCCGACGGCGTCTTTTCTATACCTTGTGGCGATAAGAGCCGATTCTTTTACTATGTTGGCTATGTCCGCGGGGGTCTTGCCTACCGCGCGCCGGGCCAGGCGACCCAGGTCAAGATCTGGCTCGGCCTTGACCTTGTCCAGGTAGAACTTGAAGAGCTTTTCGCGGTCATCCTGAGATGGAGCCGTTACCATGAGTTTTCTGTCGAACCTTCCGGGTCTCAGGAGAGCCTGGTCAAGATGCTGCTCGTGAGCGTTGCTGGCCCCTATTACGACTATGTTCTCTTCTTTGCCCTTGAGCCCGTCCATCTCCGCCAGAACCTGGTTGAGAGTGCTGTTGGTCTCCTGCCCCCCCATGAAACTGAAAGTCCTTGACCGGCCGATAGCGTCTATTTCGTCTATGAATATTATGCACCCGCCGTACCCATAGGCAAGGAAACGGGCTTTCTTGAAAAGCTTTCTCACCCGCGAAGCCCCGACACCCACAAAAACCTCAACAAATTCACTGCCCGACATGGATATAAAAGGCATATTGGCCTCTGTGGCTATTGCTTTGGCCATATAGGTCTTTCCACATCCCGGGGGCCCGAGCATCAAAAGGCCCTTGACAACACTTCCCCCCATTTTTGTGACCTTGGCTCTGTCTTTTATAAGCTGGACCACTTCTTTCGCCTCATCTTTGGCGTCATCCATACCTATCACATCGTTCCATGTTATGGAAATATCCCGGCCTTTTATGGGGGCCTTGTCGAGTTTGGCGAACCCGCCGCGCATAAAAGTGAGATACATAAAAACAAATATACCCGCGTGTATGCCGGCCATTATGAACTGTACGGGCATAGTGGCA
This sequence comes from uncultured Planctomycetia bacterium, assembly GCA_964451815.1. Lineage (GTDB taxonomy): Bacteria > Omnitrophota > Gorgyraeia > Tantalellales > Tantalellaceae > CAYVIW01. Next base: position 4,998 of record CAYVIW010000058.1, read on the forward strand.
AGGGTCATCCTTCTGTAAAATGACTCAAGTGACATCAGACCTATGACCGCGAGTATGAGAAGCAGAAATACCACCGCGACCACTATTATTATGACCTTATATTGCATAAAATACATACTCAGTTTTCTTCGTGTAAGCGCCATATTGTATTTTCTCCTTTTTTTATTGCCCGGAGGGCAAGCCGTCAAGTTCGGCTATAGCCTTTTCAAGTTGTTCCTTGCTAGGGGCGACCCCGTGCCACTCGGCCCTGTTCTCTATAAAAGAGACTCCCTTTCCTTTAACGGTATGGGCTATTATCATACGGGGACGGTCCTTTACGTTATCGACCTCTTCAAAAGCCTTGTTCAAAAGCTCGAGATCATGTCCATCGGCTTCCGTTACGAACCACCCGAAAGCTTCCCACTTTTTCCTTATCTGGCCGGGGTCTTTCACTTCGCAGGTAAACCCGTCTATTTGAAGTTTATTGTGATCTATAACAGCGCAAATGCTGCCGAGCTTGTAATGCGCCGCCGTCATGGCCGCCTCCCATACCTGCCCTTCGTTTGTCTCGCCGTCTCCCATCAGACAATACACCCCCGAGTTTACGCCGTCCATCCGATCCCCGATCGCCATGCCTACCGCTACTGACAGACCCTGCCCCAGCGACCCGCTGGATATCTCAAGGCCCGGAAGGCCTCTCTGCGGATGTCCCTGTAAACGGCTGCCGATCTTTCTCAGGGTCATGAGCTCATTTTTCGGGAAAAACCCCAGATCCGCCAGTACAGCGTAAAGGGCCGGACATCCATGCCCCTTGGAAAGGATAAACTTGTCTCTTTCTCTTTCGCGGACGTTTTTCGGCGTTATGTTCATCCTATTATAATAGAGCGCTACAAGGATCTCGACCATAGACAAAGACCCTCCGGTATGTCCGCTGCCGGCCTCTGTAAGCATGGTGAGTATATCTTTTCTAAGCTCTACGGTCTTCTTTTTCAGTTGCTCGAAGTCCATGGTCCTGTTCATTCTTACCGCCTTTATCTTTTGCCCGTAAGTTCGGTTATCTCTTTTTTAACGCTTTTTATCTTTTCCTTCACTTCCTCATTGGACGGGTCCAGATCCAGAGACCGTTCCCATTGTTCTAAAGCTTCCTCGAGCCGGCCTTTCGCGTAATATATATGCCCCAGATGATCCCTTATAGTAGGGTCGTCCGGGAGGTATCCGGCGGCCCTTTCAACCTCGCGCAGAGCGTCATCAAGGCGCCCTTTTTTGTAATACACCCAGCCGAGGCTGTCGAGATAGGCGCCGTTCTCCGGGTCTATTTCGAGGGCTTTATTGATGAGTTCCACGGCCCTTTCAAGGTTCTCACCCTCTTCCGCGTAAGTGTACCCAAGATAGTTGTAAAGTTCCGGGGGCACTTTGCCGGCAGTTACCGCTTCTTCAAGATGATGTATGGCTTCCTTTCTTCTACCCGCGGCATCCAGGCTCACGGCAAGATAGAACCTGTAAAGGCTGTTCTCCGGTTCTTTCGCTACCGCAACCTCGTAATATTCCGCGGCTTCCCTGTCCAGGCCCCTTATTCCCGAAAGATATCCAAGCCCGGCGTACACCGCGGCCGAGGATACCCCCGCGCGTATCGATTCTTTGAGTATCTGTTCGGCCTTGTCGAGGTCTCTCTCATCTACATAAACAGAGAATATCCTGAGGTACGGGTCCGGAGCGGACGGATCCAGCCTCATAAGGACTCGATTCTGCTCTATAGCCTTTCCTGTTTCGCCCCTTTTATGGTACAGATGAGCGAGGCGCAAGTGCGCTTCTATATTGAGGGAATCGGTCTCGATCACCCTGGCATATGTATCTATGGCTTCTTTTTCTCTTCCCTCTATCTCATAAAGAAAGCCCAGGACCATGCGGGCCTCCATATATTCCGAGTCTATTTCCAGGGCTTTTTTAAGGTTTTCTTCCGCCTTGTCGAAAAGTTCAAGTCTGCTGTAGAGTATCCCCAGATTAAAATAGACCGATTCGTCATCCTGTTTTATCTCGGCTATTCTCTCATATATTTCGGCGGCCTTTTCCAGTTGCCTGTCGAGGATGAAAAGATCCGACAAAAAAGTAAGGGCCTTGAGATTCTCCGGATCTTTTTCCAGCGCCTCTCTGTAGTAGAATTCCGCCCGGGATAATTCGTTTTTGGCGGTATGTATTATCGCCAAAAAAAGCAGGGCCCTCACATTATCCGGTTCTTCCTGTACGGCCTGCGCGAACATTTCCCCGGCCTTGTCGAAATCTCCCAGAAGGAGAAGGTCGGCGCCGAGCCTGATGTTAATCTCGGCGATACCCGGTCTTTCCCTGAGGGCTTTCTTATATTCTTCGACGGCTTTCCCTGTCTCGCCGAAATTATCATAGAGAGCGGCCATCAAAAAATGTGTCAAAGATCTTGAAAGGGTCATTGTTTCAGGATCATCGACGGCCCTTTCAGCGATCTTGGCGTTAATGACCCCGGCGTTGCCGTTGTGTTCGTTCCCACCCATCCAGCAAACAACGGTTAACAGAAAAACTAAAGCAAGAATCCTCCAACTCAAGAGTTTACACCTTTTTCTTGTGCCGGTCCCTTCTCATCCTTTTCTTTCTCTTGTGCCTTTTTACTTTTTTTATCTTTCTTTTCTTTCCGCAGGGCATATGTCCTGTCTCCTTCCCACAGCTCTTATCAGGTTATTCGATCACCTTGTTCAGGGGATATTCTATGAACCCCTGGGCGCCGGCTTTCCTCAGTTCGGGGATAAGCCGTTTCACGTCCTCTTCGTCTATTACAGTGTCTATATCGACCCATTCGTCATCATAAAGCATCGATACCGTAGGAGCTTTCATCGACGGCAATATGTTTATGATCTTTTTCACGTCATCTTTTCTGGCGTTCAGTTTAAGGCCCACTTTGCCCTCAGCCAGTATAGCTCCCCCGAGAAGAAGAACGATCCTTTCAACCTTGTCTTTCTTCCAGGGATCCTCAAAAGCCTGGCGGTTCATTATGAACTGGGTGGTGGACTCGCACACGGTCTCTACTATACGCAGGCCGTTGGCCCTGAGGCTGGAGCCGGTCTCGGTTACCTCCACTATAGCGTCTATTCCCATTTTGGGCTTTACTTCGGTGGCCCCCCAACTGAACTCGACCTCAGCGCTCACGCCTTTTCCTTTGAGATATTTTTCGGTCACTTTGACCAGCTCCGTGGCTATCTTTTTGCCGCTGAGATCACCGGCGCTCTTCACGGACGAGTCTTCGGGAACGGCAAGCACCCATTTTACCGGACGCATGCTCCTCTTGGCGTACACGAGCTCGGCGACGCGTTCAACATCCGAACCGTTCTCCTCTATCCAGTCATTACCGGTTATGCCGCAGTCTATTATACCGTCCTCCACGTACCTGGACATTTCCTGCGCCCGGAACAGCACGACCTCTATTTCGTCGTCATCTATGCTGGGGAAATATGACCTCTCCGGAACACGTATCCTGAACCCCGCTTTTTCAAAAAGCCGCACCGTAGTATCCTGAAGGCTGCCTTTCGGGATACCCATACGTAATATTTTACCGCTCATTTCTACCTCTTTAGTGGGATTTTACCATATCATATATAATTACTGGCTATAAAACTTCTGTATATTGTATTGTATAATCAATGGGGAGTCAATATATTTAGCTGGGTTACGCGCTGAAAAGAAAGGCTATACAGGCCCTTTCCAGAGCCAGCGCGCGCATAAGGGCCTGGTCGATATCCCTGCCCGCGGTGACGGCGCCGTGTCGGCGCATAAGCACAACGCGGGGACCCGCGGTTATTTTTTCCGCGACTGCCTCTCCCAGTTCGAGGCTGCCGGGGAGCAGATACGGTATCACCGGAACCGGATGGCCTACCAGACAGTCGAACTCGTAAGAAGGACTTTCGAGCATATCGGTCCTGGCCGAGGCCGCTATCATATAAGGCGAATGTACGTGTATCACGCTTGATATGTCTTCGGCGGACGCGTAACAGGCCAGGTGAAGCGGTGTTTCCGAACTCAGGCTGGTGTTCTCCGCTGACCGTGAGCCATCGAGAGATATGGTCACATAATCCTCTCTCACTGCTCGGGACATATCAACGTCTTTTTTCTTGATGGTCACGCTTCCGGCCTGTCTTGAGCTGATATTGCCTCCGGAGCCTATTACCAGCCGATGCTCGTGAAGAAGCCTTCCGCAATTGAGTAATTTTTCTATATTGTCCATCGCAAGAGCCAGTCTATCATGTGAGAGCGGCCGCGTCAATAACTTGATATGCGGAGTTTACCCATTTTTCCGCATGAGCCACCCTGTCGCTTTTCTCGAGGTGGGACTGGCCCCCTACATTAAATCCCGTAATTTCCCAAGATCCAAGTATATTGTAAATTTTAAAAAAGTCAGATATGCGCAGTTGACAGTGCTGGGGCCATAGTATATAATAAATAGCAGAGGAAACAAAAAGCTAGAAAAGCAAAATACGATTTTTGAGAGGTTTCGACTAGTGTGCAAAGTTTTTAAAAAATTTCGAAATCAATGTTTTTCAGCAATAAGGAACTGACCATGAAGATACTGAAAATGCTCGCAATATTTCTTTTCTCACTTGCGATATGTGGCAGCGCTTTCGGCCAGGATATATTTTCGCAGGACGAAGAGTGGATAGGCATTCCTCTTAGAGGAAGGGCTTCTATGCCATATACCCCTCCCGTTTCAAAAGTTTCCCACAACATAGCTCCGGAGAAAACGGCATACGAGCATGACAACGGTCTTCCCGCAAAGGAACCCGCCCCGGACGGAAGCTATAAGGAATACACTTACTGGGATACGGGGGAGGTCAGAAGTGTAAGCGAGTACATTCCCAACGGACATGAATCCTATCCCTATAATTTGCTGTCGAGAAAATATTTTTATATTTCAGGCAACGTGGAATCCTACTTGTATTACGGTCCTGGCGGCCAACATCCCAGAGTGCTGAATAGGTCGCATGAGTTATGGGAGTATCTTGACGAGGATTTTTACGGTGATAACGCCGGACGTGTATCGAGATATACCCGTTATGAGAAGATGATCAATAAGACGACCGTCACTACTTATGAGTACTGGACCGGGACAGACGTAGTAAGATACAAGCATGTGCATGAAAAGCCCTCCGGCATCACCGGCAATTACACATATTATGCTAACGGCCGGCTTGAGAGCGCCGATAGCGGTCTTGGAAACAGGCCTATACTGCACTATATAGACGAAGACTGGCAAGGCCAGGGGCATGGCAGAATGGACAAATATCTGTATTTTCACGCAAGCGGTCAGGTGATCGCTTATGAGGTTGAGTACCATCAAGGCACGGATGTCGTACAGTTCAAAAAGGAATATGAGACTGGAGATTTTTCGGACAGGTCGAACCCGGTCCTTATTAACCTTATAAAGGTAAGCGAGTACGATATCGACGGCAACCTGATAGGTGAAACTTTAGCGGACGGGACGGTATACGAGTATGACAACGGTCTTCTCTTAGTTGAAGTCTTCGCCAGTGAAGTCTCTCTTGACAGTAATGTGACGACACTTCTTGAAAGCCGGCAGGCCATAATGACCGAGAAGACAATGATCATGAACGATCCGAGATTCTCCCCGGAAGCACCCAGTGAAGCTAACGGTGTTCAGGACAAAATCCCGGACAGAACGTCTGAACGGAAATAATTCGAGAGTTCCCGAATAGCTTGCCCAGTGATCGCTCGCCCAGACCTATCTACCCGATCTATTGATAAATCCTTACAGCTTAACTATGAGTGTTCTGCCGCGTGTGCCCGCATTTAAGCCACAAACCCTTAGTTTGTAGTGTGTTGGATAAAGCGTCTGAGTGGCTGCTCGAGTGCGTACCGAGACTGCTCCCACCACCACGGCCGGCGCACAGCGGCTGACAGAATGTGTGGAATATCATTACACCAGAGTATTTCTTGCTTGTTTCCGGGGTGAAAAAAACTATAATATAACCCATGCGATAAAAAACTCTTACCCGAAGGAGACAGAAAATGGTCCTTAACGTACTTAGAAGCAGAAAATTCGCCCGCAGGGTCCTGATGGCCGTGCTGATAATAATAATACCCGCGTTCGTGTTCTGGGGGGTGGGTTCTTTTACCGACAGACCCGAACCTGTGGGAAGGATCTTCGGACGCACGATATCCCTTGAAGACTTCATGAACAGCCAGCAAGGCGTAAAGATACAGATCCTTCTGAACTATTTCGGGGATTACGACACGATGTCCAGGATCTTGAGGAACCGGGACCTCGTCAACTCAATGGCATGGGAACGGCTTGTGCTTCTGGGGGCGTCAAGAGAGGAAAAGGTTGAGGTAACCAATGAAGAGGTTATGACCTTCATAGCTACCCATCCTCTCTTCCAGCGCGGAGGATCTTTTGACCGGGAGGTCTACGCTTCCCTTCTCCGCAACCCGATGATCTCGGTAGGACCGCGTCAATTCGAAGAGCTCGTGCGGCAGAACCTCCAGGTCCAGCTGTATCGGGACATGCTCCTGAAAGACATCAGCATAGAGGATGAAGAGATCTTCGAGGAATTCGCCAGGACCAACGACAAGGTCTCGCTTTCCTACTTTATCATAGACAAGGACTCTTTTTCGGAAGACATAGCTGTCCCTCAGGAAGACGTCCGCGGCGCTTATGACCGCAACCGGGAACTTTTCTTTTCCCCGGAAAAGATCGAAATAGAGTATATGGAATTCTCCTACTCTGACCTGGCGGAAAAGGCCGAAATAATGCGGGTCATAGAGGACGCCTACCGGAAGATCGAGACCGCGCCCCATAACTTTGACAGCATAGCCGATGAGCTGGACGCCAGATACGGCAAGACCGGGTTCTTCACGAGGAACGATATAATACCGAACGTAACGTTCTTCCGGGACCTGCATGAAGCCGCGTTCGCGATAGAAAAAGACCAGGTGAGTGTCCCGCTGTTCTCTGACCCTGAGAAGGGAAAGGCTTACATTATCCGTAAAACGGCTTCTATAGAACCCGAACCGCTGTCATTCGAGGATGTAAAAGAGGATCTGACCTCGGCTGTTATGGACGCTAAAAGCATAGAGATGGCGCAGGCTGAGGCCGAACTCATATATGAAAATATCTCCGATGGCGAGATCTCTTTCGAACAGGCGGCAAAAGAAAAAGATCTGACCATAAGAGATACCGGAGTGATAGGCCCCGAGGACCTCATAGATAATATAGGGCCCGCCCGTGACATTGTGGCTGCCGCCCGAGAAGCGGAAAAGGGAAGCGTCATAAGACCGATGGTCTCCAAAAGAGGGGCCCTGGTAATAAGGGTTGATGACGTAATGCCCGCCGACGCTTCGGAACTTACTCCGGAAAAGAAAGAAGCTCTCCGCAAAGATCTCCTTACGCGCGAACAGATAGATAAACTGGATACGTGGTTCCGTGACAGAGCTTCGGACGTGAAAGTCTTCCGGCCGATCGAAGAGATGTAAGCGGGAACCGCGGGGGGTTAAGCGGGTTATTCCAGGAACTTCTCGAGTTCTTTCATGAAGTGAGAGACGTCCTTGAACCTTCTATAGACCGAGGCGAAACGCACATACGCCACTTCATCGAGCCCATAGAGTTTTTCCATGACCATGTTCCCGATAATGGTGGTCTTTATCTCCTTGTCGGCTTTTTTCTGGACCTCTCTTTCTATCTCGTCGACCATCTGGTCTATTCTCTCCATGCTTACCGGACGTTTTTCGCAGGCTTTCATTATTCCGGCTTTGACCTTTTCCCTGTCGAACCTCTTTCTGGTGCCGTCGCGTTTTACGACCATCATGGGGGCGTTCTCCACATATTCATACGTGGTGAACCTCTTGGCGCATTTAAGACATTCCCTTCTTCTTCTTATGCTCATGCCCTCGGCGCTCATCCTCGAATCTATGACTTTATCGTCTATGCTGTTACAGAACGGGCATCTCATTTTGTCATCACCACCATCTCCACGCCGGCTTCGCGCAGAAAGTTAAGGGCGAATTCATCCGGATATTCGCCTTCTATGATCACTTTTTTTATCCCGGTGTTGATTATCATCTTGGCGCATATGCTGCATGGCTGAACGGTTATATAGAGCGTAGAGCCGTCCAGGTTAACCCCGTGCCGCGCCGCCTGAAGAAACGCGTTCTGCTCGGCATGAAGAGCGCGGCACAGTTCGTGACGCTGGCCGGAAGGTACTTTCAGCTGCTCTCGCAGACATCCCGCCTCGTCGCAATGAGAGATCCCCATGGGCGCGCCGTTATATCCGGTGGCGAGTATCTGCTTGTTCTTTACCACCACTGCCCCTACCTGCCTTCTCAGGCATGTGGACCTGGTGGCCACGAGTTTGGCTATAGACAAAAAATACTCATCCCAGCTGGGTCGGGGTCTTTTTTTTGTGTTCCGGGCCGCTATTGAGGCTTTTTTTCTGTTTTTTTTAGCCATTTTCCCCGTTATACCCCTTATTTTCACCCGATGCTCTCCATCTCTTGTATCCAGTCCCTGTACAAAGGGAACTCCTTGAGGAATTCTTTTACCTCGCTTTTAATCGCGCCGAGTTCTTTGTCGTCCCCGCTTGCCGATATAGCCCTGTCTATGAGAGCGGCTACGCGTACCATCTCTTTTTCTCCCATACCGCGAGTGGTCACTGAAGGAGTCCCGAGCCGTACGCCGCTGGTTATAAAGGGGCTTTTAGTATCGAAAGGTATCAGGTTCTTGTTGACCGTGATGCCGGCCTTATCCAGGCATATTTCAGCATCCTTGCCGGTTATGTCCTTGCCGGAAAGGTCCACGAGCATAAGATGGTTATCGGTCCCGCCCGACACTATCCTGAATCCCCTGGCCATAAGTTCTTCCGCGAGTTTCGCGGCGTTCTTAACTATATTCCGCTGGTACGTCTTGAATTCGGGTTTAAGGGCCTCCAGGAACGCGACCGCTTTGGCCGCTATTACATGCATAAGAGGTCCGCCCTGTATGCCGGGGAATATCATGGAGTTTATCTTTTTGGCGAACTCTTCCCTGCACAGTATCATGCCCGATCTCGGGCCCCTTAGCGTTTTGTGGGTGGTAGAGGTGACGAACTCCGATACGGGCACAGGGCTGGGGTGTTCGCCCGCGGCTACGAGCCCGGCGATATGGGCCATGTCCACCATCAATATAGCGCCCACTTCGTCGCATATCTCCCGGAACTTCCCAAAGTCTATGGTCCTTGGATACGCCGAAGCGCCGGCCAATATCATTTTGGGCCTGTTCTCAAGCGCTTTCTTCCTTATCTCATCGAAGTCCAGCGTCTCGGTGTCCCTGTTAACCCCGTAAAAGGCCATGTTGTAGTATTTTCCGGAGAAGTTCTTCGGATGACCGTGTGTGAGATGCCCTCCGCAGGCGAGGTCCATCGCGAGTACCGTTTCTCCGATATCGACCATGGAGAAATACACGGCCATGTTGGCCTGGCTCCCGGAATGGGCCTGCACATTGACATGCTCCGCCCCGAAAAGTTCTTTTGCCCTCTGTATGGCTATATCCTCGGCCTTGTCGACGCATTCGCATCCGCCGTAATACCTGGCGTGAGGGTAGCCTTCGGCGTATTTGTTGGTCATGCTGGAGGATACCGCTTCCATGACGGCCCTGCTCGCGAAATTCTCGCTGGCTATAAGTTCTATCCCATCGCTTTGTCTTCTGGTCTCCTCAAGTATGGCGTTGAAGATATCGGGGTCGGCCTTGTATAAATGTTCCATCGGTTACCTCTTCTCTTTCCGGCGTCCGGGGCCGGTTTTTCTGAAAACTTTTTTCTCCAGGTCCTTTATCTGTTTTACGCGGCGAGCGTGCCTGCCTTTCAGTGAGGGTGTCGTGAGCCAGACATCCATGATCTTCATCGCCATCCGGCTGGATACCCTGTCGGCGGCAACAACAAGAACATTGGTGTCATTGTGCTGCCTGGCCGAAACCGCGTCGGTGACGGTATTGCACACCCCGGCCCTTACACCCGGAAGTTTATTGCCGATGACAGCCATGCCTATCCCGCTGCGGCACACGAGTATAGCCCTGCCGGCTTTGCCGGAGGAAACCATCCCGGCTGCATCAAAACCATATCGCGGGTAGTCACATGGCTCCGGGGTTTTAGTCCCGGCGTCATGAACGCTGTACCCTTCTCTGTTAAGCCTGGCAATGAGTTTCTCTTTCAGGGCGAAACCGCCATGGTCAGCCCCCAGAGCTATTCTTTTATCCATTTTATCAGCCCCTCCACTGAATTTTTTATCAACCTGAAAGACGCCCTGTAAAAAGCCAGAGGGCGGCCTATGGGATCAGGTATCATCACGTCCCCGGGCTCGGAATTGAACTCACCCAGATAAAATACTTTTTCCGCGGCGCCGGGATCTATCTCAAGTATCCTCGTTTTATGTTCGGGCTCCATAACCAAAATAAGACCTGCCCAATCGATGTTCTCCCGACAAAGGCCTTTTGACATGTACTTTTTATGGTCTATGCCTTCCTGTGAAAGTAGAAAAGCCACTTCTTTGGTCGGCCCGCCGCCTGATAGTCCGAGCGTGCCCGCGGACCTGACCTCGGCGGGAATGTTCTCTTCAGCCAGACGCTTTTGCATGTAGGCCTCGGCCATTATGCTGCGGCAGCTGTTCCCCGTACACACAAAAAGTATGTTGTTTATTTTCTTCATACGTTACAGCGCCTTTCCCATGGTGTTATAAGCTCTCCCGGGCGAAGCAAAGATCGAACGATAAGATCATATCTTTGACCCGCCTTGCTTCTGGACGAGGGCTTCGTTCTTCCGGTCTATCTTTTTTACAAGTTCTTTTTTATGCTCTTCCATCTTTTCGGCCATCTCTTCAGAGCCTACCGCTATTATCTCGGCGGCAAGTATGGCGGCGTTCGCGGCACCGGCTTTTCCTATCGCCACAGTGGCTACAGGCACACCCGAGGGCATCTGCACTGTGGAAAGGAGCGAATCCAACCCCTGCAGCTTTGACTCCATCGGAACGCCTATAACTGGCAGTATGGTGTGCGACGCTATTACCCCGGCAAGATGCGCGGCCCCGCCGGCTCCCGCTATTATCACTTTCACGCCGCTCGCTCTGGCGTTCCTGGCGAGTTCGGCCGTTTTATCCGGCGACCTGTGCGCCGAAAGTATTTTTATCTCATGCGGTATCCCAAACTTATCAAGCGTCGCGGCCGCTTCGCTCATTACCGCCATGTCCGAATCGCTGCCCATCACTATTATAACCTGCGGTCTTTCGCTCATATCAAACTCCTTTATTACGCTGTATGCCCTTGCGTCTATGTTTTTATTTTCGCCAGGGCTCTGTGCCCTATGTCGCGCCGGCACCACATACCGTCAAAATGTATCTTGCTCGCGCCTTCATAGGCTTTGTCTATGGCCTCTTTAATGTTAGGTCCAAGCCCTACAACATTCATCACGCGGCCACCCGAGGTAAGCACCTTGTCGCCTTTAAGCTTAGTACCAGCATGAAATATAATGGCCCCGGTGTCCATGGCTTCCACTATGCCTGTTATCTCTTGGCCTTTTTGATATTCTCCGGGGTAACCTTCCGACGCGAGAACTACACTCACACATTCTCTTTCATCCCACTCTATGTTCCTACCGTCGAGTTCGCCCTTGGCAACTGCCTCAAGCAGCTCAGCCAGGTCGGACTTCATCCTGGGCAGGATCACTTCAGCTTCAGGGTCGCCGAACCTCACGTTATACTCAAGCACTTTCGGACCATCATCGGTCATCATCAGACCCACGTAAAGCACCCCGCGATAAATTATTTTCTGGCTTTCCAGGCCGCGCAGTGTAGGCATCACTATGGTCTCTATCACTCTGTCGAACATGGCATCGTCTATCAGAGGTGTTGGTGAATAGGCACCCATGCCTCCGGTATTGGGCCCGGTATCTCCATCATATGCTCTTTTATGGTCCTGGCTGGCGGCAAGAGGCACCACGCTTCTGCCGTCGGTGAGAACAAGGATGGACGCCTCCTCGCCGGCAAGGAATTCCTCCACTATTATGCGCTGTCCGGCCGGCCCGAATTCCTTTTCCACAAGCATGCGCCGGGCAGCGCTGACAGCCTCTTCACGCGTAGAAGCCACAATTACGCCTTTTCCCGACGCAAGGCCGTAGGCCTTGACCACTACCGGCGTATCATGCTCCATTATGTACTCTTCGGCCCTGTCTATGTCGTCAAAGACCCTGAACGCGGCGGTAGGGATATTGTAGCCTCCCATCATCTCTTTGGCGAATATCTTGCTGGATTCCAGGCGCGCGGCCGCGTATGCGGGGCCGAAAACATTTATTCCCGCGCGGGTGATATCATCCGCTATACCGACGGCCAGAGGCGCCTCGGGTCCGACTACCACAAGATCTACGCCTCGTTTTTTACAGAAAGCTATCACTTTTTTATGGTCGGTTATATTGAGCTCTACATTTTCGGCGTGGAACGCCGTGCCTCCGTTGCCCGGGGCGCAATAGAGATCACTGACCTTCGGGCTTTGCCTTAATTTCCAGCATAAAGCGTGTTCTCTTCCGCCGGAGCCTATCACCAGTATTCGCATCTAAAAAACCCTCCCTTGAGAACGCCGGGTGACTACCCACGGGCGTTCTTTTCCCTTAAACAAGCTCAGTTCCCCGGCTGCCTTTTACCACTTCACCTATTATCCAGCTTTTGATACCGGACTTCTCCGCGAGTGTCAGCCGCGCTTTTAAGGCGTCTTTCTTCGAAAGCGCCGCTACCATGCCTATTCCCATATTGAACGTCTTATACATCTGACTGTCGTCAAGGCGCGCCCTCCGGCTTATCTCGTTGAACACCGAAGGCACCGCCCAGGTGCCTTTGTGGACCACAGCTCTAAGACCCTTGGGCAGCATGCGCGGGATGTTATCGTAGAACCCTCCGCCCGTTATATTGGCGGCGCCCTTTATCTTCACGCATTTTTCCAGGGCCAGAAAAGACCGCGCGTAAATGACCGTTGGCCGCAGAAGCGTAGAGCGCTTTTTTATCATCTCAGATCTTGAAAAAACCTTTCTGACCAGCGAAAACCCGTTGGAATGAAGACCGCTGGAGGCTATACCCAGAATAACATCGCCGGGCCTTATACCGCTTCCGTCTATCACCTTGTTCCTCGCGACCAGGCCTACTGAAAACCCGGCAAGATCATATTCCCCTTTCTTGTACATGCCGGGCATCTCGGCGGTCTCTCCCCCGAGCAGAGCGCATCCGGCGTCACGGCATCCTTTTATTATGCCCTTAAGGACATCTGTCCATATTTTGTTCTCGAGTTCGCCGCACGCGAAATAGTCGAGGAAGAACGCGGGTCTGGCGCCGCAGCAGAGGATATCGTTAACGCACATCGCTACCAGGTCTATACCCACTGTGTCATGTTTGCCTGTGATCTGCGCTATCTTGAGCTTTGTACCGACCCCGTCGGTAGAAGCGACCATAAGCGGGGCTTTACCGCCTCCGGGAGAGGGGTCGAAAAACCCGCCGAAGCCCCCTATAGAATCCATGCTTCCCCTGACACGTGTAGTATCAATGAGCTTTTTCATGCCCTTGATAAGGCTGTCGGCTTTTTCTATGTCCACGCCGGATCTTCTGTAGGTTATCGCTTTGCCCATCTATCCCCTTTTGCCGCTCTTACAGCCCGATGCTCTTGAATATGCCGTCAATATGCCTGAGATGATACTCCACGCTGAAACAGTTCTCTATCTCTTTTTCTGAGAGATATTTTTTGACGCGGCTGTCCGCGAGCAGAATTCCCATGAAATCTTTCTTTTTCTCTCCGGCCTCAAGTGAGGCCTGCTGTATCATGTCGTAGGCTTCCATCCTGGTGGCGCCTTTTTTGATAAGCTCCAGCATCACATGCTGAGAATACACCAGCCCCCCGGAAGCGGACATGTTGCGCAGCATATTGTCTTCATTGACCACGAGGTCGCTCACAAGCACTGTCATTTTTGAGAGCATATAGTCGAGAAGAATGGTCGAATCCGGTAATATCACCCGTTCCACCGAAGAATGAGAGATATCCCGCTCATGCCAGAGAGCCACATTCTCAAGGGCCGCCATCGCGTTTCCTCTGAGGATCCTCGCCAGTCCTGTTATTCTTTCGCATATTATGGGGTTCTTTTTGTGAGGCATGCTCGAAGACCCGGCCTGTCCTCTGGCGAAAGGTTCCTGTACCTCCCCTATCTCTGTTTTCTGGAGACCTCTTATTTCCAGCGCTATTTTCTCGAGCGTGGCGCCGACCAGGGCTATAACGTTCAGATAATAAGCGTGGCGATCTCTCTGTATGACCTGGCTGGAAACACCGGCCGGCTCGAAGCCGAGCTTCAGGCACACCTGTTTTTCAACCTCGGGGTCGATGTTGGCGAAAGTGCCTACCGATCCTGATATCTTGCCGACTGCAACTGTTTTTCGCGCGCTCTCCATCCTCTCGATGTTGCGGCGCATCTCTCTGTAGTAAAGGGCCATTTTCAGGCCGAAGGATATCGGTTCGGCATGCACTCCGTGGGAACGCCCCATCATGGGAGTGTCCTTGTATTTAAGCGCCTTGTCCTTGAGCGCCTCGGTGAGCTGTTTTGCGCCTTCTATGAGAATATCGGCAGCTTCGGCCATCTGTATCGAAAGCGCCGTGTCGAGAACATCGCTGGAGGTGAGGCCGTAGTGAAAATATTTAGCGTCGGGCCCCACGTTCTCGGACACGTTCTTTATAAAAGCGACCACATCGTGATTAGTGGCCCTCTCTATCTCATTGATGCGGCTCACGCTGAAGGCCGCCTTGTCCCTGATATTCTTGAGCGCCCCTTCGGGTATCTGTCCCAGGCCCGCCAGCGCCTCGCAGGCGAGTATTTCAACCTCAAGCATCTTCTGGAACCTGTTCTGGTCGGTCCATATACGGGCTATTTCGGGCCGGGAATATCTTTCTATCATTGTTTGACCTCGTTTTTGATGGAATTATATTTATAGCATAATATACTGGAACCATTTTTATATCATATATATAAGCGAGTGTCAATTGAAAGTGGGGCCTGAAAAGGGGAGGGAAACCGCCACATAGCCCGCTCCGCCGGCCAAGATTCCCCGATGCCGCATAGATATTTGGAGGAAAAAAATTCAGGACCGGAAGGTCCGGTATTTTTTGACGAGAAAATATCACTTTGATGCGCCGAAGGCGGATCAAAGGCCGATATTTAAAGGCAGAAAAGGCCCCCGTCTTTGCGACAGAAGCCTTTAAATATTGGTTGCGGGGGAGGGAATCGAACCCCCGACCTTGAGGTTATGAGCCTCACGAGCTACCTCTGCTCCACCCCGCGCCAAGTCGTTATGTTTGAATGGAGATTATATCAGAACCGCAAACTCCATGCAAGCTGTTTTTTAAAGACCCGCTCAAACACGCGCAAGTTCAAAAATATAGCTTCTGAGATTTTCCCTGTCTTTGCGGTCAGCGTCCAGGAACTGTAAACCTACTCTGTAGCCATTTCCCGAGGGGTCCTTCTCTATCCATGCTACTTTTGCTATGGCCCTGGCTGGAGCGGTGATGCCGGATATATCCATCTCCAGCACCAGACGCTTAGCCATCTGGACGAACCCGGGCAAGCGGGAAGATATACCTCCCTCGCTTATATCCCCGGTCTCGGAACTCCCCAGAACAGAAACCGCACCTCCGGCCAAGCTGCTTATTTTGACAGGCACGAAAGCTTTCGTTCTCCGATGTTTTCTTTTTTCTTCATATGTGTTCATATTACCACTTCCCTGATCTTTCGTTATATTCTTTTATGCCCTTATCAGGGCTTCGCTTCTTGCTTTGTATATTTCGGCCAGTTCATGTAACGGGAATCGGCCGGCATCCGGCAGTCTCACATATAGTTCACGGCCGTTCTTCATCCCGGATACTTTCCGAAGGACCTCCGAGGCAAGAAAAATAAGGTCTACATCTGTCTCTTCCGTCATGCCGTCGGGAAGCACTACTTTGGCGAAGAAAGCCCCGGCCTCATCTTCGGACCCCTTAAAACTTCGGAACATATCGGCGGACAGTACCTCCTCTTCTCCTATTAGAACTATGTTGGATAGCGGCGTGAGCGGAGCATCTATCACGCCGGTCTTTCTCGATCCCAAAACTTGTTTTGCCAGGACGCCCGGATCATCGGCTATGCAAACTTTGACCCCCTGAAAACCCTTGATCTTACTTTTCGAAAGGGCCTCAATTCGCTTCAGCAGCATCCGCATGCCGGACATCGCGAGCTGTTCTTCGGGTATCCAGCTCGTGTCGATGCCGATCACAAGATTTTCTCCCCTTATACCCGTCTCAACCGCCCTGGCCTCTATCCACTTGATCATAGCGTCGACAAATTCCTGCGCTATCTCCCCGTTGGAGGGATCAGGTCCGCCCTTTGTATCTTCTTTATTTACAAGTTCTTGGGATAGCACTTCTTGCTTGCTGCTTGCGTCATGGTCCTCTTGTAAGCCGCTGCCGATAAAAGGCTTATCGTGAAGGGAAACGGTCCCTTCGACCTTGCTCCGGGCCGTGTCTTGGGATCTCGCCAGTCTTTCAGCTGTTTCCGACAGCATAGCTTTAAGCTCTATCACTTTTTCGTCCTCATAGATCTTCTTCTCCTCAAATCCCCTGTCCGCAAGTAACAGGAGTCGTTCTCTAAGAAGACGCGAAACAAGTTCTTTCTTTTTAATGTAAAAGGCCAGATCTCCGTCTTTGTTGTCTATGGCTTCTCTTGTAAGGTTTACATCCTCAGTTCCCTGGTAAAGTAGCATGACCAGAGGGTCGTCTTTTGGCGATATTATAAACCGTTCGTCTCCCAGGCTCCCGGCGGCGCTTATATATTCTTCCAACATTCCCTCGGGAAAGGGGTCGATAACAAGCCCGTCGCTCTCGACCCAATAATGCACATGTTCATCATGTTTCACTACCCTGGCGTCCATGCCGAGATCCGTCATCCTCCTGGCGAGATCCAGGGCATGAAGCTTGCAGGCCCCTATCGGGCCGCACTCTTCCCTGACCCTAAGGACCATCTGTTCGATAAGAACTTCTTTCCCGTTTCGAAGGAAGGTTCTATCATTCACGCCGAACGCGGGAGAATACACAAAAAGGAACGGTTGCAAAGAAAGGTTCTCGTAAAGATAGGGGTATTGTTCTGAATACATCTCCCATGCTTGGTCTTCGGGATCAAGCTCTATCATATTGAATCCTGACAAGGCGGCCCTGATGGCAGCAGCTTCTACCCCATAGACCTTTTCTCCCTTCATAAGAGAGTCCATATCCTGCGTAGCAAGATCTACTAGAATGAGCCCGTCGGGGGACACCATTTTCTTCGCGGCCTTGACCAGGTCCGCGAGCGTTCGTGGGTCCGGATTGGTCATAGTGATAAGATCGGCCTTACCGAACGCTAAGGTATCGGCTAATTCACGAGCATCTCCGTATACCACGGGAGTGCCTTCTTCTTTCGCGGCTTCTACAGCAAGCCGGTCTTTTTCTATCCCTGTAAAATCAACCTCACCAAACATCTCCTTTAAGATCAACTGCAAGTCCTCTGTTATCCAGCCGACGCTGGACCCGAGATCGTAACCTTTGATACTGTCTTTATCCCTGAAATGTTCCCTCAAGAGGTCATGCAAAGTGGGGCTTTCGGAATATCCTGATACCGCTCCCGTGCGATCCAGTCCGCCCAGAAGCGGGTTCTCGTCGTCCCGGCGAAACTGTTCTTCCAGTGTAAGGCCATCACCCCTTGTTCCTTCCTCAGTCTTCCTTTCCTCCTCCAACTTCTTCCTCACAAACTCACCTATCGCTTCCATTCGCTCGGGATCCGTCTGGAGAAGGAACGATAGTGAATAGGAAAACATTCCGGCCTCTTGTTCATTGGCCGGGTCCATTCTACCGTCAAGCACTATATCGTTAAAACTAGTCACATCCTTTATCTGCCGGTCAAACGCTTCGCGCGCGAGAACATCATCTTTGACTCTTCCGTATATCTCCATATGCTGCTTTGCCGTGAGATACTCCATCCACTCGTCACTTGTCCTCGGAGGCTCTTTTTCCCAGTCTCTGCCGCCTGGACGTGTGATAATAAGCGCTTCTTTTTCTTCTTTCCTTATTCTGTGATCATGTTCCCTGTCCAACCTTTTTATCTTATCCGCGTCGGGAGCAAACAAGACCGGTGCTTTCTCCTTTTGCCTTACCGCAAGCTCCCATCCGTAACTTTTTGAGGCTCTGCCTCGCCTGAGATCCGAGATAATCCCGGTCCTGGAACTTCTTCCGGGAACGGATATTTCCTCAAGCTTGATCGGGAAATCTTTGGCTCTAGCCGTGTAATTTTCACGGCTGTTGGGTCCGTCTTCGCGAAAGGAATTATCATCCGTTACAAAAAATCCGCCGCTGGTCAAATGGGTATGGATATATTTGATATAGTTATTTTCGTTAATATATGTTTTGGGCATGCGAAGGGCCGCTCTCTGATAGTATATATCAACGCCTTTTTCAAACACTTTGCGAAGAAGCTCCGGATATGAGGCAGGTTCTGTCATGTCGGCTTCTATAAAAGTAATTTCTCTTTCCTTCTGCTGTCCGCCATAGTAGGCCCAGTTGAACCTTATACGCGGAGATCCTTCGTGTAGGTCCACTTTCACATCGGAAGCGCCTATGGCTTCTAGCTCCAGCGCCAGAGCAAGTATTTTCTCGTCCGCGGATATTATGTTCCAAGCCGTAGAAAACCCCTGGTTGAATTTGTGTTTGTAAGTCATCTCGTCGAATTCTGAAATATAGTCCGCGGCATTCGGATCTTCCAGCGCCCTGTACGCGTCTATGTCGGGAGCTTCAAAAACTTGAAGATCCTCGTTATGCGAGATGAAATATCCTTCTGTTGCGTCAGTCGAGAGAAGGAAATTGGAAATATCCGTGCCGGCCGCGCCGTATACCGCGGTTAAAGGTAGGCTGTCGGGATTCACGATCGCCTTAATTGTCATGTCATCGGAAATATAGACCGGGTGTAAAAGCCCGGCCTCGCTGGGCCTTATATCAAACTCATCATTAAGGGGGGACATCGCGGCTATACGTTTCCTGGCGGATCTTTTCTCAGCGGCACTCGGCCTGGCACCCAGACCCGCGAGCACTTTTTCTGCAACATGCCGATCCTCAAGACTCAACTCCAGGGCAATATACACCGAATCTCCCCCCATGCCGAACTTCTCTACAAGCCCCAACTGAAACAGCGTACCCAGGTCCCTTTTTACGGTTTCAACAGAGAGGTGTCCATCGGGCATTTTGCCTTTTGTCCTGCGCCGTACATCCTCCGGGAAAAGAAATGTTTTTTCTTCCCTCAATATCCTGAAAACATTGAGCGGGGATCCGTCAGGAAGGTCCCTCTCGTGAGGCCTTTGTTCAAGAGTAAGACGCGCTTCCATGGCCGCAAGCTGTTCTTCGGTCTTCTGCCGCGCTACCTGACGGCTCAAACGGTTTACCTTGCTCCGCTTTTTCTGTTTTTTGGGGACCCGGCTTTTCCCTCTGTTGATCTTTTCTCCGCTTTCTTCGTCTTCCGAAACGCGGAGATCCCGTTTGCCCGCGCCCGGATCGAAAAGCGAGAACCTGGGTTGTTTTCCCTTCTTCCGGTCGCCTGGATATATTATGGGTACCTCCGCCTTTATGCCCACAAAAACATTAAGGTCTTCCATCGGCGCGTAAAAATCCACCGCGGTATCCTTTTTATGTATGAACCCCTTAAGGCCCTTGTACGATACCCTGAACCCGGACGGGTCCCCCGTAAGCCCGTATCTTTCTATTCCTTTTATCTCAACCGGCAAGGGTTTTCTGTTCTTCCAGGCCTGCCATATCTCTTTTTCCGCCTCTTCAAGAGCTCTCTCCTCGGCGGACAGAATGTCATCGGTCAAGTATGCTTCTTTCCCCGAGCGTTTCAAAAACGCTTCGAATTCTTGTCGCGTCCTTCTCCATTTGCCCTGCAGAAACCTTTCCAGGTGCGCGGAGCCTCTTTTGTCAGATATCTTTATGCCGGAGGAAATCTCAAAATACTCAACAGCATTATCGATGTTCAGAACAAGTGGAGGAAGGCCCGCCCTTACCAGGATAAACCCGGCCATAAGAACGGCAGTCCGCTGGGTACCGTCCGCAAAAAGCAGTGGCTGGCTCAAAAGACGCCCATACATA
Organism: uncultured Planctomycetia bacterium; assembly: GCA_964451815.1. Taxonomy (GTDB): domain Bacteria; phylum Omnitrophota; class Gorgyraeia; order Tantalellales; family Tantalellaceae; genus CAYVIW01. The sequence continues at coordinate 25,186 of CAYVIW010000058.1, forward strand.
GCGGCTGCTTTTTCCCATGCCGGCACGCCTTCCTTCCCCTTATACGCCTTCCAGAAGGATCCGATATGCCTGGCGAATTGGTCTTCTGCCCTGTCTATCTCCTCGCTGTATTCGTATCGAAGGCCGATATCATGCCCGTACAGAACTATTTTATTAATCTCAAGAAGTTCGCTCGGGATCATATCGCGGCCTCTGTCGAGTATCCTGTTGAGGAACCTGTACCCGAGAAGCATGTTCTTGATCGTCACGCCATCAAGATCCTCCCTGAGTGTACGTAATTGTATGTTTATCTTTTCGAAGTTATTCTTTACCCCCTCAAAACCGGCCTCGACAGCGTCCAGATCAAAGAACTTTCTCCTTGATAACGCTGACGTACCGAGCATCGCGCCGAAAACGAGAGAAAAGGGCGCGAACGTCTGTAAAAATGAAAGGTCGAACCCGGCCCCAGATAAGGCAAGCGCCCCTACAGCTGTTGCCGCGATAAGAACGGCGGAAAATGTCACCAGAAGCATCTCCGTGATTGCGGCTCCCCCCTTCCCAGCTTGCCTTCCTCGGGATTCAAGCTTCTGCCCCCCGAAGTACTGTCTGACTTCTTCGATCGTGTATGGAAATATCATCTTTGATCCTTCCGGATCGTATTCTGAGCCAAAAAGATCTTTTCCGTCCTTGACGAAATCTTTAACATTGAGAGGGTTGTTCAAATAATACTCCGATACACGTGGATCCAACATAACTCCGTCTCTTTCTTCAAGAGTTTCGGCTAACTGTTCATTGTAATCGTCCAGTTTTTCTAAAAACACCCCGGCGTCATACTGTGAGTCGCTGACCTCCCCGAGATCCAGTATAGCGATGCTGCCGTCGGATGTACGGATACCATAATTACCTAAAATATCGAACTTGTCGCTGTCTACAATGCCCCTCTTGTACATGGCCGCTATCAGCTCTTTGAAGCGCTCCATGTGTTCAAATGCCTCCTTCAGCTCTTCTTCCGAACATCCTTTACGCGCAAGACGCTTGAGATGATCTATAAGCGGCAGGAGTTTTTCCTGCACTACGGCTACTCTGGCCTCTACGCGTCTTCCCGGATCAACTTGAAACACAAGCGACTTGCCTGACTGACGCGCGTCTATTATCATGGTGTCCGCGGCAAGACCTCCGCCTAAGCGCTCTAACGCGGTTCTTGCCCCGTTCAAAGAATAGAGGTCCGCGTTCCTGAGCTTCTCCTCACTTATCGGGATCTTTACAACCAACTTCGCGTGCTCTCTTTGGTCCTCAAAGCAACAAAGATACCTGCCGTGCCCTCCATATTGTAATCTGCCCGTCCATATGGATCGCTCGCGGGCCTTTTCAAGTCCTCTTGCCGTGAATATTTTAGATATCGCGCTTATAAGATATTTGGCGTCAACCTCGCCTGCTTCTTCCGCCCCGGCATCAAGCAGTATCTTCCTTTTATTGCCAACGCTGGTGGCTGATTCCGCCTGTTCTATGACCGCATCCGGGAGCTGGTCCAGCTCTGCCACAAATCTCTCAAAAACATCCCATTTGCTTTCCCTGCCATCAGATCTTTTTCTGGCTTTTGTTCTTTTCCTCGCGGATCTGAGATCTCGGCTGCCGCTGGAGCTTGGGGATGAAAGAGCCATGCCTATCGTTACGAATGGCAAAGCAGCGCCAAGGCCGTAAACTGGCGGGCCTGATAATGCCCATACCCATATCGCCAGAGCGGCGCTTATCGTTATGCCCGACAGAACAAAAAGCATCGCTATTTTCTTGTAGGCGTGGGTTTTCTGGTCTTTGCTTTCGTCGCTCGACGAGGCAAAAGCATCCTTTTCTGCCTCTGTCATAGAGTCGGGCCTGCCGGTCTCAAGAAGTTCCAATGCCGGCACTGCAGCCGCCGCGTCCTTGTCCCCGATACCGCTTGCCGTTCTTTCCTTGATAAGGATATAAAGCTGCGCGGCTCTTTCGCGGTCCAGGATACCGGAAGGCATGCTCTTATTGATCACCTTGAACCCCATTTTACTGAAATCTGCAGCCTCCAAAAGTGACGGGGTATATCCCGTTAGTATAAACACCCCTCCGGGAGCAAGGGCTTCGTATACTCTTTCGGCTATCTTAAGAGCCTGTTCCCTGGAAACTATCTGATATGTCAGCCCCCCCTCACATGTCACTATATCGGGGCGCGCCCCTATCTCTCGCGCTATATCCGTTACTTCTGACATGTCCCTTTTCAGGATAGTAACGTTAATGTCTTTGAGCTTTTCCCCGGCACGCTCTATGTTCTTGTCATTCCTGTCTATTAAAAAATATCTTGTCGCGGGCTTGGCCCGGCGTGCACGACCATATTCGTCGGCAAGGGTCTTGTCCAGCGCTGCGATCATGCGCCCGGCGCCGCCGAAAATATCCAGCATAACGACTTCCGCCCCGCTGCGGCCCATTCCGAACTCCTTCATGGCCCCGCTGACGCTTTTTATGATGATCGGATCTATCTCTTTCGGGTAGGGATTATTTTTGCCCATGAAGTTCCAGTCCATATCCGTCTGCCACAGGTCCCATTCTATGTCGCTCTTTGGTGAAGGGTCGTAATTAAAAGGAAGTATAAGCTCCGCCTCGTCGCCTTTCAAAAGGTCGAAAAGCGTCCTGTATAATGAACTGAACCTTTCGTTCTTGTCGAGATCCGCTTGCAGGTACCGCCCTGTTGCCGGCATATAGAAAACGGGCCGCTCTCTCCTGCCGTATATCACCGTTCTCTCGTCTCCGATATCCAGCAGAATTACAGGCTTTTGCGGTCCTGTGACCTCTTCAGATACTTCTTCAAGCAGCTCGAACATCTCCTTAAGCGTCCTGGAGACGTGCTCTTTTCTTCGGTCTTCGGGATAATTTAAAGCAGCCGGATACGCGAGAGCTTTGACCCCGTAGAAGGTCGCCGGGCTTACTGTGCCGGTCCCGGTACCTCTCCTCGTCGTGAGGGTCCCGCCAAGAAAAGAAAGCCCGGAAAGCGACAAAAGATCATAAATAGCGGGGAACGCGTTCACTAACGTTCCGCCTATCCTGTAGGCCCAAAATGATCCCACGCCTACGAGGATAACCCTTACAAAATATTTCTGGAACTTCTGATATCTTGCCCTGGCCCGAGCACTCCCCAGGCTGGCCTCTATCATGCGCGACCCATCGAGAGGACCTATCGGAAGAAGGTTAAAAGTGCCAAGAATGAGATTCACAAAATACGAGATGATCAGCAAAGTCTCTGCAATTGGCGGGATGAACGCGGCCAGCGAAAAATGCAAAAGGCCGGATATTCCCGCAAGCGCGAAGTTAGTTGCAGGTCCGGCCGCCGCCACATAGAACTGTTGTTTTCTCGTAAGTCTTGTAAAATCCACCGGCACAGGCTTTGCCCACCCGATGCCGAAAAGAAGGGGCATTATAAACGTCCCTATAAGGCTGATATGGTCCCACGGAGAAAGGGAAAGCCTGCCTTTTCTAAAGGCGGTATCATCTCCATAATGGTAGGCTGCCCGCCCGTGCGCATACTCGTGGAATGTGAGAGCGTAGATAGCTATCGGGTAGACCAGAAAGAACATTGGATCGAACCCGCCGATAAATATAGCGGCAAGGCCCACAGAAGCCAGCCCGGGCATAAATGTTTTACGGCCGATGCCGTGCGGCGCGGGAGGCTCGGTCTTTTCCTCTTCGGGAAGGTTCCTCACACGGTATAACCTGTTATCGCTTTCGGGACCGTTATATTCACCCGTGAATTTTTTCCCTCCGGCGGCCTTTTCATGCAAAGGAAAGACTTCCCTGAAAGTCTCCAGGACACGGCTATGCCCCATGTCATGCTCATCAATAAGTATGTACCCCCGGCTCTTAAGAAGTTCTCCGGCCTTGCGGAACCATTTTCCCGGATCCCCTTTTGGCTCGGGACCTATGAGCTCCGCGAAAGTGATGAGGTCAAAACTGGCGGGGCTTATGCCATGGTCTTCAAGATCTAATTCGCCTATCTCCGCTTCTATATATCTGACCGGCTTGACCGGACTTATCCCCCTGGCGGCAAGCTTCTTCATTATTAAAGTGTGCCTGCGCGCCACAGAATCCCGCATGACCGTGTCCATGTCCACAAAGATCACTTCTTTCCCCATTAGGGAAAGAAGTACCGGCAGCTCTCTAAGCCCTGCTCCCACAATAACGACTTTATCTATGGGGTATCGCTCTATCCCCCTTGCGAAACGCAGGGCGGCATCAAGCGACTCGAGCGGCTCACTGAGGCCTGTTCCCCTGATCAGTTCATAAGCCTCGTCCACCGACAATGCAGTCGGTGAGGTGGAGCCCGCAAGCACATCTATTTTCTCTGCCCGGGTCTTGCGCTCACCCCCTCCCTCTACCGCTATCTTAACTTCTCCGCGTCCCCTCGCTTCGTAGATCAGCGAATATCCGGCGCAGGGCCCTCCTGCATCGAACGGCACACTGAAAACATTCCCTTTCTTCTCAGCGGCTCCCCAATCAAAGCGGCTTAACTGCTTCTCCGGGACATGAAGCTTCAATACATCCTCAAGACATCCGGCGGACATTATACCGTCATAAAGTGAAATAAGCCGACCCATGTACCTCATAGAATACGCTAGCGCGGCCCGTTCTTTAAAGTTCTCGGCGAGTCCCAGGTCCTCAAGTTCCTTAATGAGCGTATCACTGTCTGACCCACTGGAGCCAGCGTCTTCCAAAGTGTCAAAGAGGGAAAGCGGCATCAGCTTAGATGTGTCGCTCTCCTGGACCGCGATACCCGAGGCAAAAGACATCTCATTGGCAAGAAAAGCGAAGATGACCGCGATCGCCATTATCCTTACCGCCCGAATGTGTCTTTTAAATAAACTTTCCATATTTTCCTTTACCTTAAGCCTTTATCAGCACATCTCTCTGCTTCTGGTAGATCTTTACCGGCTCCGCCCAGTCCAGAGGAAGAGCGTCCGGCAGGCTGAAGATCAAGATATCGGGATCAACCGGGTCGAACTCCCAGCTTATGTCCCCTCCCCAATCGAGAGCCTCTGTATCCTGGCCGAAAGCCAGTTTCATCGTGAGCACCAACAGTTCCAGTATTCTCTCGGTCTGTCCGCTGACCCCGGCCGCGAATACATTATCTGTCTTGCTTACCATGTCCCTGAAATCTGCCGAGGTCACTTTTTCTTTCCCCGCCAGCACTATCACTCTGGCGCCGGCGTTATCCTTTTTCGCGGTCTCTTTCCTTATATCAGATATTACTTTACTGTCATCGGTCACCACACATGTTATGCCCCTCGATCGGGCAAAAGCTCTGACAGCTATCACCAGCCTGTTTATATCGCGATATGCAAGGTCCTCTCTCGCGTAATTCTTTATCCAGCTCGTGCTCAGCACCAGTATCGTGTTTTCCAAAGAGCCTTGAGTCTCCACGCGCCTTATCATCATGGTATCGATAAAGTCCCGGGCTATCTCTTCGGCGATTCCCGGGCTGTCTTTTTTTTCGGCCTTCGGAGTTGTTTTCTTATTGAGAATCCGGGTCTCTATTGAGCCTCCCATCTTTTCAACCGCACGCGCAGGGTCATATGTCCTGGTGCTCTGCCCGTTATCGGCGAACGTTATTTCGACAAGGCGCCTCCCGTCTTTGACTACAGCTGCGGCGCTTATTACGATCTTCGCGCTATCGCCGGACAGCCCTTCCGCAACGGCCATTTCCGCCGCGTTCTTTATGAGATCAGAACATACATTATAAAACTCCACATGATCTCCATGGACCGGCGGCAGGTCTTTTTCTATTTCTATCTTTATGCTGAAACGTGTGTCCTCCATATAAGGCCGGGCCGCGTCCGTCAATGCGGCTCTTATATCCACCATGCCGTCGGCCGCCGGAGGGGAAGACATCTTATCTGTCTCTTTCGCCGGAGCGTAAACACTATCCCACAAGGGCAGTTTGATCTCTTTGCCTTCTTTGCTGGCGGGAATAGGCGATGCCGCTACAAGTTCGAGAGACGGAAGCTCCATATCTTGCGTCTTGGTTATCTTCAGCCAATCACTTGTCCGCTTGCGCCTCTCTACAGGCCCCATATCTGTCATGACCAGGCTGTCTATGAGGGGGTGTTCTATGCTCGCGAAATATTCACCGAACGTAAGGTCTTCTCCTTCCAGCTTTATTCGCCCCAGATGCGGTGAGAAATAAACCACGCCATCCTCTTTACAGACACGTATCATTTCTTTTACGGCTTCCCATTTATCCTTAACATAAGACGCTGTGCCCGATCCTGTTATTACAATATCGAAGGAGTTGTCCTCGAGGTCTATTCCTTTGTCGAGGTCGCACATGATATAGCCTTCCCTCGCCCTTTCTACGTATTTTTGTGCCTCTTCTTCATCTATCATGTACCCGCCATGTTCGATGAGTTCCTCCGCCGTGTACAAAAGGTCTTCTTTGGCCGTAATAGTGATGTCCAGGCTGTCCCCATACTCATTCATAAGATCGAACGCCTCAAGCCCGCGTCCTACGCCTATAATGAGAATTTTCACGGGAAGCTCTTGTTGTCCGCTTCCTTGATATAGCGCGGTCCTTTTCAAAAGCTCCTGGCTGATATCGCGCATGTACAGGTGGTCCAGGTCCAAAAATCTCCGGGAAATGTTTTTCTCAAGGCCATAAGGGCTTTCGGTTACGCGCACGGGTGCCGGCAGTGTTCCCGAGGCTTCACGGCTTTCATCCCGCCCGGAGGGAACAACCGCTCCCAAAACCGCCGCGGAAAGCAGCCATCCCGCCAAGTTCAGATCGATCGTGTTATGCGCGAAATAATGTAAGATAGCCGCTCCCGCGGTAACGGCAAGGAAGACCGACATAAGGCCAAGTCCGCCTCGTGCCTGTCTTTTTCTGACGCTTTGCGCGCAAAGACGCAATAACCCTCCGGCCACAGGATCTCTCTTAAGTGAACTGTCCTTATCTCCTATGTCGAGTATGAGCTTTTCGGCTTGCGCTGATATTGTTTCGTCCGCTTCGAACACCATGGGTTCCAGGGCGCCCAGAACGGCTCTGGCCGAGACGCTCTCCGGAATACCATACTCGGCCAAAAGATCCGATATCATAAGTCGCACTCGCATGTCCCGGTCTATTTTTCTGGCGTTATTACCGTAAACCACCTGATATATACCGGCTACAATGAAATTTCGCATATCCTTTACATATCGGGCGGCTATGCTGTCATTAGCAAAACTCAGAGAATATTTTGCGAAAAGAGAGTTCCATTCTCCGGATATATTTCTTAAACCCTCCGCCGCGGCTATCCTGACCGGCAGAGGATGAAAAAACTCGTCCTGGCCGGTCACAAGATAGGCGAACAGTCCGTAACGGTTCCTGAAATTCTCAGAAAGCACTTTTGCCAGATCCCCGGGACTAACAGACTCATCTCTGGCGAATGCTCTGCCTATGGTCCGTATCTCCCCCACATGCACATTCTTGATGCTGTTAAGTGCTTGCACCCTTGCCTGTTCACTGAACAGCATATATCCATCCGGGTATTCCGAATCCAGGTCTAGAGAGAAACTTAACCTGCCGAACTCGGCTATTTCCTCAAGGACGCTGAATATTCTTTTATTGATAACATTGTCTCTCGTATCCTCATAATTGAAAAGCCGTTCCAGCGCTTCAAGGCATAAGATCTTTGTTTGTTCTTCTCTCGAGTAGAGGATCAGTTCCATGATCGCCCAATACGCCTCCGCAGCAGCGTCCCAACCCGGCCTCTCCCATACCAGCAGGACTTTTACCGCTTCTCTTCTCAAGGCCTCCTCGTTCTCTTCAGACGCGATAATACGTGTGAGCGTCTCCTCCAGGAATGGGTGCCGGGGATATTTTTCTCTGAAATTACGCGCGAAAGAAAGCAGGTCCATTTTTACTGTTCCGGTCTCATCCGAGAGAAGTATATCTTGCGCAAGGCTTTGCGCTGACGAGACAAGAGCTCCGTTAAGGTCTATCCCGTTTTCGATCTCCATGTCCGCCAGTCTCCTGGAGGCTGCCATCCTTATAAGTTCGTCTTCATGGGCCAACTGTTCCAGTATTGCCGGGAGTGTTGCTTGGTCGGATCGACCCTCGGGGAAAACCGGCAACACGCTGCCAAGCGCGGCAAAAGCTAATATGCCCGGGGTGATACCCGCTCCGTAAGCCGTTAAATAACCCCCAAGTACCGCCGCGCCGGCAAGCGCCCCTGCTATAAAAAGCGGCATAAGACTTGCCTTCAAATACCAGGGTTTACTTGTCGCTATTGCTTCAGGGGTTTTTTTCTCTTCGGTACGCGTATACACATCGAATTCATGAAGCCCCAGCTTGATCTTATGCCTCAACAGTTTCCTTCCATCAGAAATATCGTCAAAATTTCCCCACATCACGAACTGCGCTCCCGGCTTAAGGCCTGTCGGGCTGGTAAGTTTTTCGAAAAGCGCCCTGTTAAATTCTTCATGCGATACGCTCGATGGCGAGGTGAAAAAGAAATACAGAAAATCGTGCCCTGAAAGGTCTTCTTCCAGAAAATCCCCGTTTATGAGATCCAGTTTTTCTCCGCCTGCAAGATCTTCAAGGTCTTGTTTATTCCTGAGCGCCTCATGATACAGCAGCTCTCTCCCCTCTATCCCGGTAGCCCGCGAAAAATCGAATCCCGGCGCCATGGCGGCCAGAAAACAAAACCGTCCGGCGCCGCTGCCCAGGTCGCATATACTGGCATCGGGTTTTACGGACCTCATGTATAGCAGCACATTAAGCGCTATGGTGATCGGTGTGGGAGCATAAACTCCCCAGTTCTCAACACCTTCGGAGTAGTACATCTGGAACCCCACAACATCGTCTATCCGGTACGCTTCCACGGTTCTGGATATGTCTTCCGCCTCCGCAAGAGGATCAGGGATCAAGTTCTGGCCCGCAGGTGCGGTAAAGCGAGGGGCATCCTTATCCGTAACGGGATGTGTTCCGGTAATGTCCTCAAAAGGATATTGCCCCATAAAACTCCTGTCCCGGTATACGACATGCACCGGAACACTCATGACCCCCAGCCTCTTTAACGCCGTCAGCCTGTGTTTTCCTTCCCATATCCTGATCTTCCCGTCTTTTTCATCTATATATATCTTTACGGGCTTCGTGTCGGCGCCCGCCATCTTCCCCTTTTTGATGCGTTCCATCAAAAGATATACATGAGCCATATCCTCACCGGAAGCGACAAGATCAACTCTATCAGGATCTGTCAAAATATCGACAGAACACATCTGGAGACGGCTTTCCTCGCGGGTGGTTATATCTTCATTGTTCCTTGACTTGTGGACCGATCGTGACGCGCTGGTGAGCATATGATCAAGGGACTTCGCGATAAGATCTTCTTCCCCCGAGTCCTCTGGGAGCAAAGTGACCCCAAGAGCCATCATCCCCGTAAGGGCGCTCGCTAAAGCGGGCTCCCCTCCGAGGGCAAGTTCCAGCGCGGCCGTACCGGCAAGAACCGCCCATGGAAGTATGGACAATATCCTGTTAGCGGGACCTTTATCCTTCTTTCCATAAAGATAGTTTTCAAGCCTGGCAAATGATCTATCCCTTTTTATGTCCGGAAAACGTTCGCATAAAGAAACAGCTATCTTTTGTGCCCTGCTCGCGACGCTCTGATCTGGGTCAAAGAGCAGTGGTGTAATACTCTCCAAAACACGCCTGGCGTCATTTATGTGCTCAATAGCCGAAAACTCGATAAAGTTCTCTGCCATGGATAAAGCGACCTCAACATTTTCTTCTTTCATCAAAGGCGCGCCCCCGTATGCGGAAGTATACATCCGGCCGCCTATATAAGAACCCAGTTTTTTTCTTGTGTCTACGGCTAGGTCCTTAACCAGCGGCAAGCCCGCTCTTTTTTCCAGAAATGTAGCCCACCTGCGGCTTACCCGTCTCAAGGAAAAAGCGGCATGGGTCCTGGCCGCTTTTTCCTGACTACCCGAATTCTTTATTATCTCTAATAGCAGGTGACACATCGCCTCGAAAGTCTGCCTGGCTCGTGACCAGACGAGACCCGCGGGGAAATTAGCGGCGGCGTCAACTTCCCGTACGGTAACAGTGCCTCCCCTGGCAACATCTACATCCTTTATAAAATCCTGCGGCATGTACCTCTTTAGGGCAAGTACAAGGTCCACAAAATTAAGCTCCATCTCGAATATCTTGTATAGCTGGTCTATGGCTTCATTTTGCACTCTCGGAGAATCGAAGACCTGTTTGTGGGCATGGATCCCGGCCCAGGTCTTTACGGGAACTGTGATGGATCCGGTAGCGGCTATTTCCGCCAGAGCGGTGAAGGCCTGGGCCATTTCGGGATGATCCGTCGTGAAAGGCTGCCGGATAAGGTTTCCCATCATGCGTACGGTCATAACATGCAAGCCTGTGGCTATCGGGGCTATAAGCATTACGAAAGCCGCTCTATGGAGAGATGAAAGATCATCCGGATATACAGATATCGTCCCCGCGAAAAACCGCAGGATCTCTCCCCGCAAAGACATGGATGTGGACTTGTCTATCATTTTATTAAATAGCCCTTTCCATGTTCGCTCACCTGCCGGGTATCTGGCCCCCAGTTTAGCCAGATATTTCACGGCCGCGGTCTTTACATAGTCGCTTCTGTCTAGGAGCAATAGGGACAACATGAACTCCTCTATGCCGGCTACGAGTTGGTCTCCGGGCTCTAATCCCGCCGGAACATCCATACTGAGAAGGTCTCTGGCCCCGGCCATACGCACATATTCGTCGTCGCTTTTCATTTTGCTCGCGGCTTCTATGAACTCCTCGTATCGGAATTTTTTACCCCGCCGTTCATTCACCATGGCCGCTCCCATCATCACTCCGGCGGCCGCGCTCAAAAGACCAACATTACCAGACGCTTCCCAGAACAGCCTGTCTATGCCTCCGGAAAGATGCGTTACAAGAAGGGACAGAGATCCCGCCAGTATAAAAATACCCGAATAATACAGAATTCTTTTTAGCCGGCTCCGCCATCTTCCGGGCGCGGGATTATAATGAGACGCCACAGGCATCTCAACGGAGACGTCAAGAACTTCCAATGTGCCTTCCCTATAAGAAAGATAGCCGGTAGTATCATTGGCGCTGTATATAACAAAACGGTTCCTTTCAAATTCTTTGTAGAATTTGCCTTTGGGGATCATGCCCGGGCTGTGGGCAATAACAAAGAAGGCCTCTGGCTGCCTGACAGCTTTGAGGTATCTATTGATATCCCTGGATGAGAACAATGACACATCCAGAAACCCGTAGTTTTCGTGATTTTGATGTTTGATGTTGACGTCCGCATCGTACCGCCCCCAAAGCATAGTAGCTGCGGCCGCTTTGCCTTTTCCGATTTCTTTCGCTATATCTTTATATTCAACTGCTTTTATCTCTTCCAGGGTCAGCCCCTTAGGAGGACCGGCGTGCATAGCGGCTAGCCCGTCGGCCAGAACACGCAGAGGACTTGTGTTGACGAACTCTCTGTAAAGCTCAAGATAATCCTCACCGTACATCTCTCTCATCCTGTTCCTGTACAGCATGGACTGGCGGATGATCTCGATTTCCCCGGTTTCAGGATCTTTCGCCATCTTAGCGCATTCAATATCCGGGTCATCATGATTCCCAAGAACATAATAAACATGGTCGGGGTTATGGACCTTGAGAGACATTATCATGTCCATGATCCTGAAAGACCGCTCCATAGAAAGGGCCTCGGGGCTGTTTATGTCGGCATCAGAATGCACGGCATCCCCCAGGATAACGAGTACGGCTTTCCCGCTTTTTATCTTATCAAGCACCGTTCCTTCCAGAACTTTACGTCCGTCGATGGTTCTGGCTCTGCGGTGCCCCAATATAGCCTCTAGATTGTCTAGCCTTTCATGAAGGTCCCCTACGATAATGATCTCTGTGTCCCCCGGGATGTCCCGCAGATCTACCTTGCGGTCTTTCTGATATTTCCCTTTCGCTATAGCCTCTATAAAATCCTCAAGTAGAGCAAAAGCCTCTTCATCTTTTATCGCCGTATCCTGATGCTCCTCTTCATGGCTCAAAAGACCGATCAGTCTCTTTTCCTTAGCATCCATGGCCGACGATCTTTTCTCCAATTCATCAAAGAAATCAACTACCCTTGTCCTGTAGTACGCGCTTATGTCTCTGAGAAATTCAAAATCCGGAGCTTCTCTTTTTACGGTCTCGATCAGCTTGTCTATGCTTCCGATATGTTTATCTCTAAGTTTCAGCAATGCGCTTACTGTTTCTTTTGCTTCTTCGTCACCGACGTCCCCTATGTATATGTTATCAACGCCCTTAAGACTGCTCGGAAATCTCTTTTCCGCAAAATCTAACTGCGCCAACACATCGTCCAGGCTTTTCTTTATGGCCTGATATCCGCTTGAGGTCAGTTTCTTTTCATAGCTTCCTAGCCAGATCGGAACAAGACTCAGATCATTTTTTGGGGTATCCGAGGTATATGTTTCTATCGCATACAGCATAAATTGCCACGGGTTGCTGCTGAATATTTTCCCCGGCTCGTACTCCATAGCCCTCTCGAAAGTCCCCTGCATCATATAGCTGCTTTCTTCCGGATTGTCTAAGGCCATATATTTTCGGAACTCCTCACCATACTGCTGTTCATCCCGCGTCGTTCCCGCGGCGGGCAGAAGTAGTTTTATCTCATGGGCTGGCCTGAACCCGGGATATACTTTTTCGCTTATCACGCGGGCTGTCCCTGTTCCTACCGGCTTCGACGATCTTCCGTCGACATGGGCGGGATCATCCGCGGGAAGATAATATCGCAAAAGGAGCGCATCACTTTCTGTCTGGCCATTTACTGGCAGGCAGAAAGTCTTGCCCTCTTTTGTGAGCGCGGACCAGTCAACCCCGGTATGGGCCATGTGCTTTTTAAGAAGCGCTCTTAATGCTTTTTCACTGATATTGTCGGCGCTTCCCGCGGTTTCCAGGGCCCGGCCGATCAAAAGGCTGGCATATACAAGCGCGGCGTCTTCTTTCAGGCCGAAGCTTAGAGAGGAAGAGCCTCCCTCTCTCTCGCCTTCCATGGTAAATTTCTCGCCGTAAATGAACCTTGAATGCGGAGAAAGTTTCTGGCTATTGACAGTGTCCGCCTGGCGATCAAAGGCGAAAGCGATATCGTTGAAAGCCATAGACAGTACGATGGCAATAGATACTATTTTAAAGATTAAACTATGTCGGGTTGCACTCATGCGCATGCGTATTTTCCTTGTAAATACACTGAACTTTCTATTGCCTGCTCTTTAAATAAGCGCCTAGAGGATATATTCCTTATATATATAAGTCCGACGCTCTTTCAACAACGCCGCATTATATCATAAAAAAGTTAGTTATGTCAACAAATATCTTGATATTTTCCTCGCCGGGATTAGATGTCCTCTAGGGGTACGCAATCTTGTAATGTGAGCGATAATGTAACATATTCATTGTTAAGACTCGCCTTTTATCTTGTTTTATACCCCCCATGGGTATGAGGGTAAAGACCGGTATGTTCTCGCGGGGCACCGTGAAGCGAGCAAGCATGGTCCCGCCCCGCGATATATTGGCGAGGGCGGGTTGCGAGCGGAACGCTGAGCGAAGATCTCACGCTGGGAGATCGAGCGTCCCCGCGAGAACATACCGGTCTTTACCCTCCACGCGATCCGGGGGTCAAATAACTTTGTGAAACCGAGCAAGTGATGTTATTATAGTGTGATATGGCCAGGATAATATGCTGCGGGAACATAGCTTATGACCTCATAGCTACGCGCGAAGATAAAAAAGGCGGGTATACTTTTGAGGCAAGGCCCGGTGGATCCATCTTTAACACCGCGAGGCTTTTAGCCCGTTTGGGTCTTGATGTATCGTTCCTGGCAAAAAGCGGGGACGATTTTCTGGGCCATTCCCTTTTAAGCGTCATGGAAAGGGAAAAAATATCCACAAAGTTTGTTTCTGTCGACGGCCGCATAAAAACGGGGCTGGCTTTCGCGAAAATAGACAAAAGCGGCAACTCCTCTTATCTGTTCTACCGCTCCTCAAGCCCTCACGCTTCCCCGAAGGTCAAAGATATCCCGGCGGGTATTTTTAAAAGCGCCGTTGTGTTCCATACGGGCTCCGGTTTCTCTTATGCTGACCACTCTTTCAAAACAACTCTTGACCTCATGATAAGGGCCCGACAAAAGAAGGTATTTACCACCTACGACCCAAATTGGAGAGAAAAAAGAGTAAAAGACAAGAAAAAGGCGCGCCTCAGGATAGAGCGCCTTATCCGTCACTCTGATCTTTTAAAATTAAGTGATACGGACGTACTGGGTATAACAGGGGAAAAGACATTGTCTTCCGCGCTCAGACATCTTCCGCCCCGAACAATAGTAACGCTGGGGGATAAGGGCTCTTTTTTCTGGGACGGACGGAAAAGGATGTACTCCCCTGCCGTGAAAACCAGGGTAGTCGACACGATAGGCGCCGGTGACGCCTTCACCGCGGGACTTATCTACAGGTATTGCCTTCTGGGCGCGGAAAGATTCTGGGAGGAAATGCCCGCTGATCTGAGTTTCGCCTCGGCCGCCGCGGCGATAGTGTGCTCGTCTAGAGGCGCGACCGGCTCTCTCAAGAACGCCCGTAGCGTAAAAAGCCTTCTGCGATGAATGACGCAATTCTATTAGCTCTACCTCGCATGGTCCCCGACGCGGTATATTATCTCGCCTTTTCGGACAACGCCAAGTTTCTCCCGGGCTTTTCGCTCCACGTATGATGGGTCTTCCCTGAACTGTGTAAGCTCACGGTCGAGCCTTTTGTTGTGCTCCTCAAGAAGATCTATACGTTTCTGATAGATCTCATTCTCTTCTCTGAGCTCGACCAGCCGGGAATACCCCGGCAGGAATATAACGGCAAGTATGACCCCCAAAGCGATAATGTAAAATATTATCCTCTTCGCTTCCATATCGCGCTTCCGTAAACAGCGTCCTTGCCGAGCATCTCTTCTATCCTCAAAAGTTCGTTATATTTACAGATGCGATCTGTGCGGCAGGTGGAACCCGTCTTTATCTGACCCGTTCCGGTCGCTACGGCCAGATGCGAGATCGTGGTGTCTTCTGTCTCTCCCGAGCGATGCGACATTACCGCGGTGTATCCGGCCTGTTTGGCCATCTCCACGGCGTCAAACGTCTCGGTAAGCGTACCTATCTGATTTACCTTTATGAGGATAGAATTAGCTATACCTTCGTCTATTCCCCTCTTGAGCCTGACCGTATTGGTGACAAAAAGGTCGTCTCCGACGAGCTGGACCTTCGCGCCTATCTTGTCGGTAAGAAGCTTCCACCCTTCCCAGTCGTTCTCGGCAAACCCGTCCTCTATGGATACTATCGGGTATTTCGCGGCCCAATCGGCATAGAAATCCGCCATCTGCTGCGGGGTCTTCTCCGGCTCTTGTTCGGCCCCAAGTACGTATTTGCCGCCTTTGTAGAATTCGCTCGAAGCCGGATCGAGGGCAATTGAAATGTCCTTGCCGGCCTCGTATCCCGCCGCTTTTATGGCCTTAAGAATAACCTCTACGGCCTCTTCGTTGGACTGCAGGTTAGGCGCGAACCCTCCTTCGTCCCCAACTGAGGTGGAATGTCCACTGGAAGAAAGTATCTTCTTAAGGTTGTGGAAAACCTCCGCACCCATACGCAGAGCTTCGCTAAAAGAAGGCGCGCCAATAGGCATTACCATGAATTCCTGCAGGTCCACGTTGTTGTCGGCATGCTCTCCCCCGTTAATTATGTTCATCATGGGTATGGGAAGCATGTTGGCTTTCTCTCCTCCGAGATACCTGAAAAGCGGCATCTTTTTTGAGACCGCCGCGGCCTTGGCAACAGCCATTGATACGCCGAGTATAGCGTTAGCGCCCAGTTTGCTCTTGTTGGCAGTTCCGTCAAGATCTATAAGGACCTTGTCGACTCCGGCCTGGTCGGTCGCGTCCATGCCCGTGACCTTTTGAGCTATCTGGCCCTGGGCGTTCTCGACAGCTTTTTTGACGCCTTTTCCCATATATCTTGAGCTGTCGCCGTCCCGCAGTTCGACAGCTTCATGTTCCCCGGTAGACGCTCCGCTGGGAACAGCGGCACGCCCAAGCGAGCCGTCCTCCAGGATAACATCGACTTCCACTGTGGGGTTCCCTCTTGAATCAAGTATTTCGCGCGCTTTTACCTGTTTTATAACCGTAGACATCTTATCCTCCCTTTCATACTTTTTTGACAAAAAATACCTCATCCCCCGCTTCAAGCGGGAAACCTTTAGTCATTCTCTATTCTTACCCTTCTTCCGTCCAGATCGAGTTTGCCGTCCGCGAAAAGCCTGACCGCCTCGGGATAGAGTCTGTGTTCGAGATCGTGGATCTTTTCCTCAAGCTCCTCAAGACTATCCTGTTCCTCAACCCTTATCGATTCCTGGAGTATGACCGGCCCCGCGTCAAGCTCTTCGGTAACAAAATGGACCGTTACCCCTGTTACTTTAACACCGTACTCGTAGGCGTCCTTTATCCCCCGGGTGCCTTTAAAAGCCGGAAGAAGCGCCGGGTGTATGTTGAGTATCCTGCCGCTGTACCTGCTGACAAATGACGCGCTCAATACACGCATGAACCCCGCGAGCACTACCAGGTCTATCTTATCACTATCGATCTTTTCCGCCAGGCGCGAGTCATATTCTTCTCTTGTTGTTCCTTGCCCCGGGGTAAAGACAAATGTATCTATCCCGGCTTCCCTCGCCCTTTTCAGGGCAAAAGCCTCTTCCTTGTCGCTTACGACCAGCGTTATCTCTCCGGAACCGAGCCTGCCGGCGGCCTGGGCGTCTATAAGCGCCTTGAGGTTGGTCCCGCTCCCGGATACAAATACGGCTATTCTCATATTTCCTTTATGACCCTGGTCGGGCATTTGGCGGAGGCAGCGGACACCTCTTTCTGTTTGCCCTGTTTGGAAAAATCAGCCCGGGAAAGGTTATCCTCAACCGTGAAAGTTCCTTCGGGAGCTACCTTTTCGCATATCCTGCACGCTATACATCCCACACCGCAGATCTTGCGCACTCTCAAAGCGCCGTCATGAGTACTGCAGGCGACGTAATACAACTTCTCATGTCTCTTCTCCTGGATACTTATTATCTGACGCGGGCATGTGGAGGCGCACTTGCCGCACCCGGTGCACTTTTCCTGTATAACCCTTGGAAGGCCTTTCTCCATATAAAGGGCGCCGAACGGACAGACTTTGACGCAGTCCCCGAAGCCCATGCACCCGTATTCACATTCCATACCTCCGCCGAACGCGAGCGCGGCGGCCCTGCAGGTGCGGACGCCTGTATAATCGGCAACAGGAAGCTTGTTTTCACTCTCAGCCGAGCAATGGATAAGGGCTATCTGGGGAAAAGTCTCTTCCTCCTCCTTTCCGAGATACTTTAAGAGCCTTTCTTTTGCTTCTTCTCCAAGCACCTTGCATTTGAGAGGTTCTTCCCCGTCAGTTATTATGTGTTCGGCGAAGTCATGACAGCTTACGTATCCGCACGCTCCGCAATTGACATGCGGAAGGAGGGCGTAGACTTCTTTTATCCTCGGGTCTTCTTCCACCCGCAGTTTTTTGTCCGCGAAAGCCAGAAGCGCCGCGAAAAAAAGCGCAAGCGCGGCCATACTCAAAACTGATGTCAGCATAAGATCTCCAGCCATATTAACCGCTTATGAGGCCTCCAAACCCCATGAACGCCAGGGCAAGCATCCCGGCGAGTATCAGTGTTATGCCGGCGCCCTTGAGGGGCTCCGGTATATCCGCGAAGTCGAGCTGTTCCCGTATGCCGGCCATAAGAACGAGCGCAAGCGTAAACCCCACTCCCGCGCCGAGGCCGAAAGTTACAGCCTCAAGGAACTTGTAATCCCTGAGGACCATAAAAAGCGTAAGCCCGAGTATCGCACAGTTGGTCGTTATGAGAGGCAGGAATATGCCCAGCGCCTTGTAAAGAGCCGGTGAGACCTTTCTTATGACCATCTCAACGAACTGCACGAAACTGGCTATGACTATTATAAAAGTGACATACTGCAGGAACACCAGCTCATAAGGCACAAGTACGTGGTGATATATTATCCACGTAAAAGTCGCCGCCATGGTCATTACGAACGTCGTAGCTATGCCCAGACCTATTGAGCTGTCGATCTTATTGGACACGCCGATGAACGGACATATGCCCAAAAAGTAGGTGAGCACAAAATTATTGGTCACGCTCGCCGCTATGAATATAAGTATAAGGTTTCCCATTTTTTAAAAGCGCCGCTAAGAGCGCGTAGCCTGCCCGGCTTTATTTTTTCCCCTGATCCTCTTATCGATGACATTGAACACTCCCACCAGAAGCCCGAGAGTTATGAACGCCCCCGCCGGAAGGACCATCACCACCCAGTTCGAGAAACCCTCCCACATGATCCTCGTTCCGAATATCGTGCCGGCCCCTAGTATCTCCCTGCATGAACCCAGCACTATGAGCGCGATGGTGAAACCGGCTCCCATGCCGAGAGCGTCCAGAAAGGCCCTGAACACACCATGTTTAGAGGCGAACGCCTCGGCCCTTCCCAGGATAACGCAGTTGACCACTATAAGGGGAACGTACGGCCCGAGAGCTTTGCTGATCTCATAGAAATTAGCTTTGAGAAAATAGTCCGCTGCCGTGACGAACGTCGCTATTATGACCGTGAACATGGGTATGCGGACCTGCTCGGGCACAAATTTTCTTATAAGCGCCACGACCACGCTGGAGGACACCACCACGAACATTGTAGCCATTCCCATAGAAAGCCCGAAGACCGCTTTTGTGGTAACCGCGAGCGTGGGACACATGCCCAAAACCTGCACAAAAACAGGGTTCTCTTTCCAAAGGCCTTTGATCAGATCTTTTATCATAGCTTTATTTTTTCCCGAGACCTTGCCGGATCTCTTCTATTCTTTTATTCAAAATATTAACTACCGCCCTGGATGAAATGGTCGCCCCGGTTATGGCCTCTATCTGGTTGGGCTGGTCGGGCTTTTTGTTCTTGACGTATCCTATCGGGCCCTTTACCGAAAGGCCGTTGAACTGGTCCCTGAAATCGTCGCTTGTTATCTCAGCCCCCAGCCCCGGCGTTTCCTGAGAGTCAAGTATTTCTATCCCCCGCATTTCGGAAAGGTCGGGCGAAATGCCGGCTATCATGCTGATGGTACCCTGATAGCCGTTGCCTTCAGCCGTAAAAGCGTAACCTATAAGGCCGCCAGAGGCGTCTTTGGCCTTGTAAAGACCGTCCATATCCGCTTTTTCTATGCTTACGGCCTCGGGGAAAATACTTTTTATCCCGTCTTCGGTCGCGGCTGTTATGTTGGCCTTTATTTTAGGCATCGAATAGTTATAAACAAAGACCAGAGCCGTCCCTGACAATATGCCCACCGCCGCTAAAGCCGCGAACATCCTTACAAAATCTATCTTAAACAGTTTCTTTATCATTTCTGATCTTTTTCCTTGTTACTCCGAACCTGCGCGGGGCGGTGATTCGGTCCAGAAGAGGCGTAGCCGCGTTCATAAGAAGTATTGAATACATTACGCCTTCCGGCAGACCTCCCCACAACCTTATGGTCATTGTTATCAGCCCGCAGCCTATGCCGAACAGCCATCTCCCCTTGGCCGTCACGGGGCTTGTTACAGGGTCCGTCGCCATGAAACCCGCCCCGAGAAGAAGCCCCCCGGCCATAACATGGAATAGCGGCCCCATGTATCGCGCGGGTGAAGCGATATGAGTTATGGCGGCGAACACAATAACAGTGCCTATATACGCCGCGGGTATCCTGTGATCTATTATCTTTTTGTAGAGAAGATACGCTATGCCTAAAAGAAGCGCCAGGGCGGATGATTCCCCCATACACCCGGGTACATTCCCGAGAAAAAGCGACATCATAGAAGGGGCGCCGGGGGTGAGCATATCCAGCCCAAGCGGAGTGGCGGTGGTTACAGCGTCGAACGTTATGGGATAATTCCAGGTCGTCAGGGCCACCGGAAAAGCCGCCATCAGAAAAGCCCTCGCAAGAAGAGCCGGGTTGAAGATGTTGTGGCCGAGCCCTCCGAAAACCTCCTTGCCCAGGCTCATCGCGAAAACGCCTCCCAGAAACGCCATCCAGAGCGGTATAGCCGGAGGCAGGACCATCGCGAGGAGTATCCCGGTCAAAAGGGCGCTGTGGTCCCGAACGCGGACCTTCCTTTTTCGCAACTTCTGCAATAGCGCCTCTGTTATAACACAACCGGCCACAGAGACCATTATTACAAGTGCTCCCCGTAATCTATAAAAATAAAGTCCGGCAATAAGCGCGGGAACCAGGGCCTTTATGACGCCCCTCATCATATGACGGGTGTCTACGGGCGACAATATATGCGGTGATACGCTTACAGCTAGTCTGTTCATTTTCTTGCCTTCCTGGCGTACACGGATTTTCCATCCTTTATGTACTGTACCAGTGGTATCCTGGCCGGGCAGGCATAAGCGCAGCTGCCGCATTCCATACAGTCGGACACCCTGAGACTCCCCATCTTGTCCCAATATTCTTTTTTGACGTTCTTTACTATATCTGTCGGGACCAGGTTCATGGGACACACGTCCACACATTTGGCGCACCTTATACATTGCTCCTCGTCATAATCTCTTGCCACTTTGTCCGACAGAAAAAGGAGACCCGAGGTGTTCTTGAGTACGGGCGTATCCATGCCTGGCTGGGCTACCCCCATCATGGGCCCCCCTACTATTATCTTTCTGGGCTCGGTGGCAAGTTCTATGCCGCAATTGTCCACTATGTCCTTTATGGTAGTGCCTACCCTTACCATATAGTTGCCAGGCCTCTCTACGCAAGCTCCGGATATGGTTATGATCCTCTCTATGAGGGGCTTATCGAAATATACGGCCTCGTATACGGCGTTCAGCGTACCCACGTTCTGCACGAGACACCCGATATCCAACGGCAGTTTCCCCGGAGGCACCTCCCGGCCCGTTATGGCTTTTATCAGCTGTTTTTCCCCTCCCTGAGGATACTTTGTTTTGAGCGATATCACCTCTATCCCCGCGATGGCCTTGTGGGTTGTTTCCTTTATGGCCTTCTGAAAAGCGAAAATAGCGGCCTTTTTATTGTCTTCTATCGCGATGTAAGTCCTTGCCGGAGAAAGGACCTTTATGAACAGCTCTATTCCAAGCAATATTTCCCTGGTCTTACGGGTCATCATCACATGGTCACATGTTAGATACGGCTCACATTCCGCGCCGTTTATTATAAGGGTGTCTATTTTTTTTCCTTCAGGAACGCTCAGCTTTACATGTGTGGGGAACGCGGCCCCTCCCATTCCGACTATACCGGCGGCTTTGACCTTCTCTATGATATCCGCGGGAGAGTAGCCTTCTATATCCTGCTCGCTGTATTTTCTGCGGCTGGCGGAAGGATCGGTCTCTATGAATATGGCTTCCGCGGGCCCGAGAGACGGGTGAAAAGCTTTGCCTATGTTTATGACCTTGCCCTTGACAGGTGCATGTACCGGGCTTGATATGAAACTTTCGTTCGCGCCTATAACCTGACCTTCCTCTACTGTGTCGCCTTTTTTGACCAGGGCTTTATTGGGAGCTCCTATGTGCTGCGAAAGAGGCACCACCGCCACGCCGGGAAGCGGGGCTTCCCTTAGCGGCTCTCTTATGCTGATGTCTTTGCGGTATTGCGGATGAACGCCGCCTGTGAAGGTCAGGCCTCTCATGGATTTATCTCCTGTTGCCGGATGAAGTTATATAAAATAATATTATACATATAGCCGGGCCCTTGTCAATTACAACCGCAGAGCGCAGTTTAATATATTTTGAGCGTTTTCACTATGTTCTCACCTCTTGCCCCGAGGCGAGTGGGCAAGGACCGGCATATTCTCGCGGGGCACCGTGAAGCGAGCAAGCATGGTCCCGCCCTGCGACATCCCGGCGAGGGCGGGTTGCGAGCGGAACGTTGAGCGAAGATCTCACGCTGGGAGAGCGAGCGACCCCGCGAGAATATGCCGGTCCTTACCCAGACATCCCTGGAGGGCGTAAAACCAAAATGAAAAGTCTGGCCCTTTCCGAGAAAAGACAAAGGCGTTGAAATGGGAACGGTTCTGTTATATAATCATGTTACGGAGGCGCCTGGAACATCAAGGCCTCGATAAACTATGCCGAAAAGATCCCGCAAAAAACTGACTTGTTGTGAGAGATGCCAGAACTACTGGACATGTGAAACTAAATGGTTCAGGGGAGAGAACAACAAAGACAATGTTTGCTGTTCTCTTTGCGTTTCTTACGCGGAATGCTGGGGCCCCGCTATAACGGCTTCCTCGAAGTCTTCCAGAAAAAGCTAAGAAGCCCTCTCTTTTTTTACCAGAAGCTGGCCCCCCAGGCCCAGAACAGTAAAAGATACCCCGCTATAAAAAATAATTGAGAAGTTAGAGACCCGCCCCGACAGGAGCGCCGACAGCAACATAAAGATGAGAAAACCCGTGTGGATAACTATCTCCATGGAACTGAAGATCCGCCCTCTGGACTCGTCCGGCACAGCTATGTGCATGAGATAGTTGGAACATGTAAGGATCGGAGCGCCCGCGACGCCCACCATGAAAAGAAAAAAAGCGCCCGCGGAAAACACCCCGAGAATATTCGAGGAAAAAGCGAAAAGGCTCAGGAAAGCCCCGCACAAAGCGAAGCTGGCCAGCATGGTCCTTGTCTTGTGCAATCGTTGGCAATACCTGCCGTAGAGGATCGTTCCGAGAAAAAGACCCGCCCCTATGAACACGCCGAGCACACCCAGATCTTCAGTTACGGACCCGAAAGATTCCTGCACAAAAACTATTATAACGCAAAAAACAGCGCCCGCTCCCGCCATGGCCGCGAAAAGAATGCCTGCGACAAACTTCATCCTGTCATCGATGAACATATACCTGAAGCCGTCCGCCACTTCCTTGAATATGTTACGCCTAATAGAATGTTCTATCAGATCCTTTGTCATGTGAATGTCGCCCTTTATGTCCGTGAGGTCCTTTCTCGGGGTTATAAGCGCTATGAGCCCGGCTGAAATAAAATAGCTTATGCCGTTTATATAGAACCCCCACATATAACCCACCCATTTTACGAGGAACCCGGCGATAGCGAATCCGAGCATGGCGGCTATCATGCGCGTGGTGTTAGAAAGTGAGTTCGCCACAAGAAGTTTTTCTTCTGAGACAATAGAAGGTATTATGGCCATCTTTGAGGGCAGGAAGAATCGAGTGCCGGAGAAAACGAGAAAAACAAGTATATAGACCGGAAGCATCAGGTCCATTATTACGAATATGGGAATAGCTAAGACCAGAAATCCCCTTATGATATCCGCGACGATCATTATCCTCTTCCTGTCCCACCGGTCAACATATGCTCCCGCGACCGGCCCTATGACAAAAACCGGGATAAAGATGAAAAAGATAAGACTGGACATGGCCGCGACCGAACCGGGCCTTCTGGAATAAACGAGAGCTATAAGCGCCATCTGGCTCAGTCTGTCCCCGAATTCCGAAACTATCTGGCCGGACCAGAGGGAAAAAAAGTTCTTATTTAAGAGGACTTCCCGAAAACGGACCATATGAAAAACCCGTAGAAGGATGGAGCCCGCAAGTGGAGTCGAACCACCGACCTAAGCATTACGAATGCTTTGCTCTACCAACTGAGCTATGCGGGCCCATTCCAAAAAGACGTGATCCCTGTAGTTGGAATTATTTTTTTTCTTTGAAGCCTTCGGTATCGTCGAGTATAGGCCTGTAGCCGTTGGGCCAGGGGAGAGGGAAAGTCCCCACCTCTATTACCCCCGTAACACCCTTGATGACAAACCTTGTCAGGCCTTCGAGCAAACCGTGTGAAAGCCCGGCAGCCATACCGGAACCGGTCCTGTTCTCCATGACCGAATCGAGTATCTCTCCCGGAGATGAGACCATGTTCCATAGACCCGTTCCAAGCTTGTCCATAGGGCCATACTGGTCGCCGGTATCTTCGGCGTAAAAGCCCTCCGGCTGTGCCGCCGCGCAAGCTGAAAAAAGAACGGTCATGCACATTATGACCGCGATGGTTGTGGCCTTTTTCATCTCTCCTCCCCTGTTAAGATTGAAAATATAACTTAATACGAGATCCTATAAATTGTATACCCTGCCTGTCTTTTTTGCAAGTCATACTGTTGCGGAGTTTTACCGTTCCGGACGACAGAAGGTAATTCAAACTGATGTCTTAACGGCCATGCTGTGGAAAAGATCGTCTGTTCTCTTTACCGCGCATTCCGGGGAAAGAAGTATTGAGCGGATCAGTTCTGCCATGAGCTCTCTTTCTTGACCCTCATATGGCGCTTCTTGAATGTCCTGGCGGATATGCTCTATGGAACTTATGCTTTCAGATAGCGCCGGACCCCCGGCGGTAAAGACCACATCGCCCCGTGCCAAGACAGACGGGATAAGCAATAACACAATAAAAACCGCTGTCCTCATACTTACCTCCCCCTTTTTATACCTCCGGTAAGCTTGATATATTTGCCTTTATGGTTATTATACACTAAAAGGAAGCCAATAAGAAAGCGTAAAAAAGAAAGCTGCACATTTATCCCTTGCCTAATGTGGCAACTATGCTATAATTTTTAAAAGTTCAGCGCCAATGATGTGCCACGGTAGCTCAGCCGGTAGAGCAGAGGACTGAAAATCCTTGTGTCGGCAGTTCAATTCTGTCCCGTGGCACCATTATTTAAAAGCACCCATACCATGGGTGCTTTTTTCATTAAAGGGCTTGGTCAACCTCGGATCTTCTAGGTGGGTCAGGTCTCCAGATATTCCCTGGAAGCATGTATAAGGGAGATATCGTCATGCTCGTATAACCTGCGTGCGCGTTGATTCTGTATTATTTCTTGTATCTCTTTTTCGAGAAGCGGGATAAATTCTTTTGGGGGATCTATAAAACATGCTCCTATATTGTAGGCGTCCTCTTTGAGCTGCCGGGCGTGTACAACCATGGCCTTCATTTTGAACATACGGCTCTTGAGAAAAAGTTTTATTTCAAACCCGAGATCCTTTTTTATTTCCGATCGCGCGGCAAAAGCCACTCCGT
>CAYVIW010000059.1:0-4775 GCA_964451815.1 uncultured Planctomycetia bacterium
ATACCGTCGGAAGATTAGGTTTAGAGATTACGATAATTGCGACACAGTCTCTGCGAGGAAATCGTCCTCAACGTTCCGCTCGCAACCCGCCCTCGCCTGAATATCTCGGGGCGGGACCATGCTTGCTCGCTTCACGGTGCCCCGCGGGAACATACCGGTCTTTACCTCCCCCCCTCACAAGTCGGAGAAAAGTTGAACATCATATTGAAACGGCTTGATACATGTCGCGTTATCGGGATACTGATAAAAGATATGTCGGAGGAATGGCTTGGAGAAGACCGATGGATCTGGATGTATATTTTTGACTATTTTGCGCCAAAATGAAGTATAGCAGGAAGGCCCGGAATATTGCCGACTGTAAATCCACGAATATCCCGGGCCTTCTGACGTCGATCTTATATTACTCCATGATCAAGCATGGCGTCGGCGACCTTCACAAAACCGGCGATATTGGCGCCCATAACATAGTTGCCCTGCTCGCCATATTCCGCCGCGGCTTCCACGCACTGGCTGTGTATGGCCGTCATTATCTGGCTCAGCTTGGCGTCTACCTCTTCGCGGGACCATGAAAGACGCTGCGAGTTCTGGCTCATCTCTAGTCCGGAAACCGCCACGCCCCCAGCATTGGCCGCTTTACCGGGGCCATACAGTATTTTCTTCTCCAGATAAAGATCCACGGCCTCCGGAGTCGACGGCATATTAGCGCCCTCACTTACCAGAGAACATCCGTTATTGAGAAGGTTGGCCGCGTCTCTTCC
This sequence comes from uncultured Planctomycetia bacterium, assembly GCA_964451815.1. Taxonomy (GTDB): domain Bacteria; phylum Omnitrophota; class Gorgyraeia; order Tantalellales; family Tantalellaceae; genus CAYVIW01. Next base: position 759 of record CAYVIW010000059.1, read on the forward strand.
ATCGATCTCGTTCTGGGTAGCGCTCGGAAAGGCGCAGTCGCACTTTATCGACCACGGCTTTTCACCGTCTTTGTACTCGCAACCGAACTTATCGGCGTATTCTTTTATGCGTCCGCGCCTGAGGTTCTTGAGTTCCATCACGAACGCCAGCTTTTCCGGAGTTATACCGTCCTTGTCGTAGACGGTGCCGTTGGAATCTGAAAGAGATACCGCTTTGCCCCCAAGCTCGGTAACTTTCTCAACCGTATACTGGGCCACGTTACCGGAACCGGAAACGGCCACGGTCTTTCCTTTTAAACTGTCGTTCCTGGTCTTGAGCATCTCCTGGGCGAAGTATACAGCGCCGTAGCCCGTAGCCTCCGGACGGATCAAAGACCCTCCCCAGCTGAGGCCTTTCCCCGTCAGCACACCGGTATACTCGTTACGTATCCTTTTGTACTGCCCGAACATGTATCCTATCTCGCGCCTTCCTACTCCGATATCACCGGCTGGAACATCCGTATCCGGCCCTATATGCCGCTGCAGCTCAAGCATCAGCGACTGACAGAACCTCATCACCTCTCCGTCCGACCTGCCTTTCGGATCGAAATCGGACCCGCCTTTTCCTCCACCCATGGGCAGGGTAGTAAGTGAGTTCTTGAAAACCTGTTCGAACCCGAGAAATTTGAGTATGCTCAAATTGACCGTAGGATGGAACCTTAATCCGCCTTTGTATGGGCCCAGAGCGCTGTTGAACTCTATCCTGAACGCCCGGTTAACATGGATCTTACCCTCGTCGTCCTGCCAGGGCACACGGAAGACTATCTGTCTTTCCGGCTCTACTATACGCTCAAGGATCCTCTCATCCCTGTATACTTTGTTCCTTTCTATCACCGGCTCCAGAGTATCCAGCACCTCTTTTACCGCCTGAAGAAATTCCGGTTCACCCGGGTTCCTTTTTTGTACTTCTTCGAACACATTCTGAGTGTAACCCATTGAACACCTCCGTATCGATATTGTTATGTTTTATTTTCCGCCGGAAAGATATTCGTCTATGCTCCTGGCGGCCTTTTTGCCGGCACCCATCGCGGCTATAACTGTAGCCGATCCTGTAACTATATCTCCGCCGGCGAATATGTCAGGAACGCTGGTCCCGCATTTATCGTCGGCCGCTATGTTTCCCCATCTGTTGAGTTCGAGTCCTTCCACAGTATCCAGAAGCAACGGGTTTGGGCCATTGCCTATCGCGATCACTACCGTGTCCATTTCCATCTCGAACTCAGACCCTTCTATCGCCACCGGCCGTCTCCGGCCGCTGGCGTCAGGCTCTCCCAGCTCGTTCTTTATACATATCAGTTTTTTTACATTCCCTTTATCGTCGCCTATTATTTTGACAGGCGTCGTAAGAAGATGGAACTCTATACCTTCTTCCCGGGCGTGATGTATCTCGTCTATCCTGGCCGGCATTTCCTGTTCTGTCCTCCGGTATACTATATGTACCTTCTGCGCGCCCAGGCGCTTGGCGCAACGCGCTGTGTCCATTGCCACGTTACCAGCACCGACAACAGCGATTCTTTCCCCGATATTTACAGGGGTATCATACTCCGGGAACCTGTAAGCTTTCATAAGGTTAACCCTGGTAAGGAACTCGTTAGCGGAATACACCCCGCTCAGATTCTCTCCCTCTATCCCCATAAAATGCGGGAGCCCCGCTCCCGTTGAGATAAAGAAGGCCTTGAACCCTTCCTCTCTCATGCTTTCTATGGTCTTTATCTTCCCTATTACATAGTTATATTTTACCTCTACTCCCAACTCTTTTATGCCGTCGACTTCTTTCATCACTATATCCTTCGGCAGACGGAACTCGGGTATACCATAGGTCAATACCCCTCCCGGCTTGTGCAGGGCCTCGAAAACCGTTACACGGTATCCTTTCTTAGCAAGATCAGCGGCGCACGTGAGTCCCGCGGGTCCGGACCCTATAACCGCCACCATGTCCTTTTTTTCTGTTTTATCCGGTCTATCGCCCCCATCTCGCGGGGTATGCTTATCATGATATTCGGCCGCGAACCTCTCAAGCGCGCCGATATTTATAGGGTGTCCTGTTTTCAGCAATACGCATTTTGCCTCACACTGGTCTTCCTGGGGGCAAACCCTTCCGCATACGGCGGGAAGAGTGTTTGTCTTCATTATCGTGAAAAGCGCTTCTGTGAACTTTCTTTCTTTGATCAATCTTATGAACCCGGGTATATCCACCTCGGCCGGACACCCCTTTACACAGGGAGCGTTCTTACACCCAAGGCATCTGGATGCCTCTTCCACCGCCTCTTCCTCGTTATAACCGAGCGGCACCTCGTCGAAATTTTTTATTCTTTCCCCGGCGGGCTGTTCCCTCATCTTTATCTGTTCTTTCATTTCTTCTTCTCCGTATCAAGGCCTATACGGCACTTACCGCCGTAATGGTCGAGAGCTGCCTTTTCCTTATCTTTGTATCTGCCCCCGCGTCTCAAAAGGTCGTCAAAATCCACTTTATGCCCGTCAAATTCCGGCCCGTCAACACACGCGAATTTAGCTTCACCATCATGTCTCACCCGGCACCCGCCGCACATACCTGTACCGTCTATCATTATTGAGTTGAGCGATACCAGAGTCCTTATCTTCTTTTCTTTTGTCATATCTGAGACCATCTTCATCATCATTACCGGACCTATCGCGAAAACAAGATCATAACTTTCTTTTTCCAGAAGGTCTTTAAGCACATCCGTGACAAATCCTTTTCGGCCGTAAGAGCCGTCATCGGTGGTTACATATACATTATCACAGAACTCCCTTATCTCGCTCTCGCATATGACAAGCTCTTTTGTCCTGGCCCCTATTATCACCGTAACATCGCCGCCGCCGTTTTTCATCGCGCGCGCTATCGGATATGCCTCGGCCGTACCCACGCCTCCTCCGATACAGATGACCTTACCCGGAGAAACGGTATCTGTGGCGTGCCCCAGCGGTCCGGCGACATCAAGTATATGGTCCCCTTCATTGAGCGCGCAGAGTTTTTTGGTGCTTACCCCAACAGCCTGGCACACCACCGTAACCGTGCCTCTCTCTTTGTCAAAATCATATATGGTGAGCGGGAACCTCTCGCCTGTCTCATCTACGCGCAATATCACGAACTGCCCCGGCCTGGCCGCGAGAGCCAGATCCCGAGCCTTGAATTCAACAAGGCATATCTCGGGATTGATCTGTTTCTTTAAAGTTATCTGGTGCATTTTTCCTCTCTCTTTTTTTAAGCTCGACAGCCTTACAGCTATGCCGGCCTTTATTTCAGAACCCCTTTATGCAAAAAAACAAAGGCGTTCATCCTTATGCAATACAAAGCTTTTAAGGATGAACGCCTTTGTTCATTTCCATCGGCTTTCCGACAATTCTGATTATGCCGTTTTCAGGCAGAATAGTCAAGTAAAACCTGAAGTTTTTTTATCTCTTCAAGTATTTTAAAAGCGCCGCCCTTGTTTCCGGGCCCACAACACCGTCTACCTTGAGCCCTTTATCGGACTGAAAATCGGTTATCGCCTTGACAGACTGCTGCCCCAGTATACCGTCTATCGTGCCGGTATAATAACCTGCCTTCCTGAGCGCGGTCTGTATGTCTTTTTCCGTCATTGAAGCGGCGTCACCGGCATATGACACTTCACTGATCGTGGTTTCCTGGACACGCACCACATCCGACGGGGCGGTTGTTACCTCTCGCTCAAGTACAGCCTGCCTTTCCTCCAGCGCGCCCACACGACTTTTGAGGTTACTCAACTCTCCTGACGGAAAAGTGGCGCATCCCGTCATAAAAAAAGAGAAGATCCCTATTAAGACCATTATCCTTTTCACATATCCTCCTCAAGGGCCTCGCCCTTCCGTTATCAGTATATTGCATATTTTAGCAAAAACACAGTATATGGCAAGGGAAATAGCTCCCGAAAAAGTTAATATGTTCGTTCATTTAGCTTTCCTCCCGGAATAGGGTGGGGGCGGTATGTACTCGCGGGG
>CAYVIW010000060.1:0-6442 GCA_964451815.1 uncultured Planctomycetia bacterium
TGTTTTTTCTGACAAGAATAGTATATCATACCGTCGGAAGATTAGGTTTAGAGATTACGATAATTGCGACACAGTCTCGCAGGGGAAATCGTACGTCCCCGCTTGAGGCGACCGAAGGGGCGGGCTGGTCATGCTATGCTCTACCGCGCCCGATACTTCATAACACAAAGAGGCAGGTATCCTTAACGCTGTCAGGGAATATACAAAGGAAGTTACATCATCCGGAAGTCTTATAACCGGGTGAAGTTACAAGATGAATAAAAGATTTGACCTGATCGCGACATTCACCCATCAGATCTTTCGGTGTTTTACGACCTTGGCCTGGACCATATATATTACATCTTCCGCTATATTGGTAGCGTGATCGCATATTCTCTCGAGATGACGGGCTATCAAAAGAAGAGCTACGGCTCTCGGGGCGGTAGATCCATCGGGGACCATATGATCATTTATCAGTTCACTCTGGATCTTTCTTTTGAGCTTGTTAGCCTCCGGGTCAGAAAGGATGACCTCTCTGGCGATAGCTTCGTCCTTCGAAACGAACGAATCTATTGATCTCTTTATCATGTTACGGGCGATATCTCCAAGGCTGGGAATATCTATAAGAGGTTTCAGCATCGGCTCATCCGCTATATCCAGCACCCTCTGGGATATATTGACCGCCAGGTCCGCGATCCTTTCAAGCTCGGCGTTTATTTTCATTCCTGTAGTTATGAAACGCAGGTCGGCGGCAATGGGCTGACGCAGGGCAAGAAGTTCTATCGCGTTCTCTTCTATAACATTTTCCATTTTGTCTATTTCATTGTCATCCGCTATGACGTTTTGCGCCATAGCCTTATCGCTGTTTTTGAGCGCCTCTATGGACCTGTAGATCGACTGCTCCACAAGAGCGGCCATATTGATAAGTTCTTTGTTAAGTTTGCCAAGTTCTTCGTCAAAATGTCTTTCTATCATATCTCGCCTCCCGCCTTTAGCCCGGCAACGATCAACCGAACCTTCCGGTAATGTAGTCTTCAGTTATCTTCTTAGAAGGACTGGTAAACACCTTGTTCGTCATATCATATTCTACCAGCTCTCCCATCATAAAAAAAGCGGTAAGGTCGGATATCCTGGCCGCCTGCTGCATATTGTGCGTGACTATAATTATTGTATATTTCTTTTTCAGTTCCTGTATAAGTTCCTCTATCTTTGCCGTAGCTGTGGGGTCAAGAGCCGAAGCCGGCTCGTCCATAAGAAGGACTTCCGGTTCCACCGCGAGAGCGCGCGCTATGCAAAGTCTCTGCTGCTGACCGCCCGAAAGATCAAAAGCGCTGGCATTGAGACGGTCCTTTACCTCTTCCCACAAAGCCGCTCCTTTAAGACTTTCCTCTACCCTCTCGGCTATCGCGTATTTGTTCTTCTGGCCGTTTATGCGAAGACCATAAGCTATGTTGTCAAATAACGTCTTGGGAAAAGGGTTGGACTTTTGGAAGACCATACCCACCTTGCGTCTGAGATCGACAACATCCGTGCCGGTGCCTAATATGTTCTCGCCGTCCATATGCACCTCTCCCTCATACCTGATGCCGGGGATCACATCATTCATCCTGTTAAGGCTCCGAAGAAAAGTCGACTTTCCGCAACCCGAGGGTCCTATTATGCCGACAACATTTTTTTCGGGTATCTCCAGCGAGACCTCACTTATGACCTTGTTGTCGCCGTAATAAAAACCGAAATCATTTACTTTTATCTTTATATCGCTCATACTACTCCTTCTTGACCTTTCTCAATTTATATCTCATAACTATAGCGAAAAGATTCATAGCAAAGACCAGTGCTATCAGCACCAGAGCCGTCCCATATGCTATGGGTCTCACCTCGGATATAGCGTGATGCTGGGTCGCCATTATGTACAAATGATAAGGCAGCGCCATGAACTGATCGAAGACCGACCTCGGCAGGAACGGCAAAAAGAACGCGGCACCCGTGAAAAGTATGGGAGCGGTCTCGCCGGCGGCGCGGGCAAGGCCCAGTATGGTCCCCGTAAGCATTCCCGGCACGGCATAAGGAAGCACATTGGTACGTATCGCCTCCCATTTTGTGGCCCCAAGAGCCAGCGCACCGTCACGGTAAGATTGAGGTACGTTCTTAAGCGCCTCCTCACTGGCTGTTATGGTCCAGGGAAGCGTCATTAGCCCGAGTGTAAATCCCGAAGCCAGAACACAGGTACCCAGGTGCATCAACTGCACGAATATGACCACCCCGAACAGACCGTAAACTATGGAAGGCACCCCGGAAAGATTCCTTATGGACATCCTGACGACCCTTGTGAACTTGTTGTCTGTAGCGTATTCATTAAGATAAACTGCGCACCCCATTCCAAGAGGCACAGCCATAACAGCTGTTATTACCGTGACAATAAACGTGCCCACTATAGCCGGAAATATTCCCCCTTCTGTCATCCCCATACTCGGCGGCTGGGCCAGAAAATCCCAGGATATAGTGCCCGAGCCCTTACTGATTATATCGTACAGAATTATGAACAGCATCAAAAGCACTGTCGCCATGCACAGGCTTAGCAGGGAAAAACCCAAAAATTGTGTTATCTTTTTTTTGCTCATCTCACCTTTATCTGGTATTTTCGCAATATAGTATCTGAAGTCATGTTAACCGCGAAGGTTATTAGAAAAAGGACCAGCCCCACAGCGAAAAGAGCGTAATAATGTGTTGAGTTATACGGCACTTCGCCCAGCTCTATCGCTATTGTGGCCGTCATAGGCCTTACCGCCGAGAAAAAACTCCGGGGCATAGCCGGAGCGCATCCCGTAGCCATTAACACCGTCATGGTCTCCCCTATGGCCCTTCCCATACCCAGCATACATCCGGCGAATATGCCGGAAGAAGCCGCGGGTATCTTGACCCTCGCCACAGTCTGCCATCTTGTGGCTCCAAGAGCCAGAGAGGCTTCTGAGAAAGACCTGGGAACGCTGTTAAGCGCGTCTTCCGCTATGCTTATTATTGTCGGAAGCGCCATTACCGAAAGAAGTATGGACCCGTTAACGGCGTTGAGGCCATTCGGCAGACCGAAAGTTCTGGCGATAAAAGGCCCGACAAGTACGATACCCAGAAAGCCTATTACGACAGACGGTATCCCCGCGAGTATCTCTATAATGGGTTTAGCTATTTCCCTTACTCTTTCATTCGCTACATCCGAAAGATACGCCGCTGTTCCTATCCCGAGCGGAACAGCTATAACGAGCGCGCCCACAGTTACCATTAGGGTACTTACTATCATAGAAAGTATGCCATAGGAAGGTGTCGTATACGCGCCGGGATTCCAGATCGGGCTTAAAAGAAATTGCCTGATATCGATCTCTTTGAAAGCGGGTATCGAAGTAACAACAAGAAGCGCGAATATACCCACCAGCACCCCTACCACTATGATGCCGTTAAGAAGAAAAAGGCCGTGAATGATGTTCTCTTTCAATTTTCTCATCTATTCACGGCCTCCTCTTCGCTTTAGCTCTTAACTTTTTTCTCTTTCCTCTTTGCCCTTAGCTCTACACTCCGGCATTTTCCCTGTTATATTCCCGGTACTCTTCCGGAACGCGCAGGAACCCCATATCCTCCACTATCTTCTGCGCCTCGGGACTTAACTCGAACTTGATAAAATCCCTGACAGCACCCTGGGGTTTACCGGCGACATACTGATTGAGTGTCCTGACTATAGGATACTTGCCCCCGTCCACGTGCCGGCTGTTCGTGGGGTCTGCGTAATCGGCCCCTTCTCTGGACGCCAGTTTAACTATTTTAAGCCCTGAGGCGTTTTTAGCGTGCCCCAACCCAATGTATCCTATGCCTGTAATATCGTTCTTAAGAGCTTCCACTATCTGGCTGTTGCCGTTCATTCTGTTCATCTTGTCCGAATAGTCGCCTTTAAGTATGGCTTCCCTGAAAAAAACGAACGTCCCTGAATTGGATTGTCTGCCGTAAAGAGTTATGGGCATATCATCTCCACCCACTTCGCTCCAATTGGTTATTTCTCCCCTGAATATCGCACCAAGCTGGCCGGAAGTGAGCTTATCAACTTTATTGCCACTGTTAACGACCACAGTTATACAGTCCATTCCTATGACCACACGGACCGGCTCAACACCCTTGGCAAGCGCGTTCGTTATCTCTTTCGGCTGCATATCCCGCGACGCGTTCCCTATATCCACCGTTTTGTTCATTAGGCCGGCTATCCCTCCGCCGGAACCGCCTCCGGTAACCGCCACGTACTCGCCGGGATTGTTCTGCATGTATACCTCAGCAAGCCTCTGGACGAGGTTCACCATGGTATCCGACCCTCTTACCTGTACCATATCCCGGGCGTAGGCCGGCATCGACAACGCGGCGGATATAACAGCGGCCATCGCTATTTTAATTATCTTTCTGGTCATTTTCTTCTCCTCTTTGTTGTTCATTCTATTTTTAAAAAATGGCGCTTTTGTGACACTTGTGTGACATTTGTGTGAACTCTTGTCTTTAGAACGTTACCTGTACCCTTGCCTGTATTCCATCGGCATGGCCCACCCCTACGCGATGTGTATGCACATAATTCAGCATAGCGCGAAGGTTCGGCGAGAGATACCAGTTAATGCCCAGGGTGATATCGTTAAGGATCCCTCCTGTTATATTCTGATTTTTTTGATCAAGATCAAGATAAGAATAACGAGCCGCGATCTCCCACGCGCCCCATGTCCCGTCTTTGAGCGAGAAGTTCTTTTTAGGGCTTACCCCGGAAAAGGCCCCGGAACTTTTGCTGTACTTACGGTTCTCTCCGGTCAGAAAATAACTCACATACCCATACGCTCCATGGAAATAACTTGTTTTCGAAGTACCCGGCGCTTTTGGCTCCGCCCAGGCTTGAATGAACTCACCCTGTATGGACAATGGTCCATATACTACAGCGCCTTCGATCCCCAAACGGTTGTCAAGGTTTTCCATAAAAGTGCCGGTATCCACAAATCTTGTCGTTGTTCTGAGCTCCGGTCTCTGGCTGAAACTCCGGCTGTTACTATCAGGGACCCTCAAACTGTATGATACTCCAAGATGCGCCAGTTTATCGGCCGCTTCATACCAGGGCAAAGCCGTCACCCTTGTTGTAAGGTTCCACTCGTTCCCGGTAACCATATTAGCGCCCTCATTGGAATTCCGAAAAGCTCCTAATCCGAACGTAAGCCTCTGGTCAAGCCAGTTATTTTTAATGGCGGCCCCCCAGCTTCTTCCCGGAGCGAACATTACAGGCAGCGACCTCTCTATGAACGTTATGTTATTACTGCTTGTAAGCTCCTCAAGACTGAACGGCTCCTTGAACTGTCCTACCATGAACTTACCTATATAAGGTATGTTCTGCATGCCGACATACGCGTCCCTGAAACCATTCGTACCTCCGGCGAAATCCCACTGAAATTTGTAGAAGAAGTCCTCATAAGCCGTACCCTGGAAATAAAGCCTCGCCCGCCTGAAAAAGGCCCGATCCTCCCTGCCAAAGTTGGTACCTGTTCTTTCCGCGAGAGAACTTTGTCCCTTAATGTAAACCATGTCGGAATGAAGCCTTCCGCCTATCCGCCCCTTGAAGTTACCATCGGGTGTTGAGAACTCCAGGCGGTTTTTCCAGGTCGTCTTGACAAGGTTATCCGAAAGTTCCTTTTTGGCGGCTTCTTCTTTTGCCTGCGATGTTAGTATCTGCGCCTCGTACTGCGTGAGAATACCTTTCTCGACAAGCTTGTCCACAAGAAGCGTCATTTCGCTGGCGTCGGCATAGCGCGCCTGCTGGGCGAACAACAAGCTTGAAGCCGCTATGACAATTATAAATATCTTTTTCATCTCCCTCCCCTTTTCATTTTCAGTTAACTCTATTATATTAAGATCAGTGTCAGAACGATCTCAAGAGCTCTTTCTCTCTAAAACCTTCTTTTTCCCTGACCCTTTCTTCCTTTTCTCTATCCGACAAACGACGGCCCGCGATGATGTCATCCGGTGTTATGGACCCGGTCGGCCAGTTATCACCTCCTTCATTTTTTGTTTTTTCATCGTCCGCCATCATGCTTGAAAAACTCTCGGCTACATCCTTGCAGAAACGGTAATAGGCAAGGCCAGCGGCCAGAAAGATCACGCTGAATATCGCTAGTATTATCGCTGTCATATTTCCTCCGTTGGTTGTTTTCATTAGAAAGTGTACTATCCGACGGTTACAGCGCGATTAACACCAAGTGAACATTGTGTGACAAAAAAGAGGGGTAACGGATCGATTCTTCTCACCGTTACCCCTCTTTTTTTGTCATTTGTCAGGAGAGATGCTTACATATGAGCTTTTGGAATGGTAAAACTGAAGGTGGAACCCTGCTCCGGAACGCTTTTCACAAAAACCTGTCCGCCGTGGTCGCGCACTATGTGTTTTACAATGGAAAGCCCGAGG
>CAYVIW010000061.1:0-39246 GCA_964451815.1 uncultured Planctomycetia bacterium
TGGGGCCCTTCGAACGCTCCCCCTGGTCGCGTTCTCAGGACCAAATTTTGCGTTCGCAAAATTTGGTGGGCGATACTGGGATCGAACCAGTGACCTCCACGATGTCAACGTGGCGCTCTAACCATCTGAGCTAACCGCCCGCTCGAAATATATATTTTGTCTGGTGCCGGGAGCCGGACTCGAACCGGCACGCCTTTTCAGGCAAGAGATTTTAAGTCTCTCATGTCTGCCAATTCCATCATCCCGGCGAATCGCCGATAGCTTCCTTCGAGGCAACTCCGCGGCGGAAGAAAGCCGTCCCCCTGCCCGGACCGGTCTACCTATACCTTAAAGGTAATTCTATCACTACCATTATATTTTGCAAGCACAGCCTTCGATCATTCCTTCTCGTCACGTTCTCAGGATAAATTTCCTCCTTAGTCGGAAATTTGGAGGCGCGGACCGGAGTCGCACCGGTGTACGCGGTTTTGCAGACCGCTGCCTAGCTACTCGGCCACCGCGCCCAAAATCCATATCCTGTTAGCCCGAAAGACGTTCCGTCCGGAATAATATTCGCCTGCGCTCCGCAAGGCTGTAAAAACGAACTTTAATTATACCAGATTCCCCGAGGGCTGTGTCAAGAATATTCCGAGATACGCGTCCCTCCGGTCAATAGTGTTCTCTTCCTGCCGTCAGGGCTTCTGGAATAGCGAGACCGCTCATAAAAACCCAGCGGCAAGCCCCGGATCTAGCTTCATTCCGGGACCCGCCGCCAAATAATGCGTGGGAAAAGTCTCATCCAGAGCTATATTGTTCTATCTTCCTTCGTTCTTACGCTTTGAAAAGCAATCCCTGCAGTATACCGGACGGTCGCCTCTCGGCTTGAAAGGGACTTCACACTCTTTCTTACATTCTCCACAAGTAGTCTTGTGCATTTCACGTGGTCCTCCGCCGAATCCGCCGCGGCCGCCTTGTTGGTATCCCATGTTCTCTCCTCTTTGTTTTTATGGATATCCTTGCTATTGATCCGGGGTCTCTTCCGGGTCCAGATCGGACTTAAGGCTCTTCTTTTCCAGTTTGCTCTGCCTTTTTTCTTCTTTTTTCTTTTTCTTCGCTAACTCTTTCTGCCGCTTTTGATATGAATAATTGTCTCTTCCCAAGATGCCCTCCTTTTGCTTTGCCCCGTTTTCGCCGCCCGAACACGCCGAGCCGGCATGCGAAGAAAAGCGTACGCCTGAAAGCTAATTGTACCAGATTTACCGGGGTCTGTGTTAAATATATTCCAAAAACCTTGCCCCGGAAGCAAGAAAGGTTGTATTATGTGATCTTATACCCGAATTTCTCTTCTTTGTATTGCGCGGCACAAAAGGTTACAGTTAAGGCCTTTCATGATATACTGTTTACATTATAAAAAACCCAGTAAATGATATGGCCAACAAAAGGCGGAAGATATAAGTGAAGGTCACTCTTTCCAGATCCGCGGGTTTCTGTGTAGGCGTCAAAAGGGCTATCGACATGGCCATCAAAAGCGCCGAAAAGGACAATAACATATATATGCTCGGAGACATAGTTCACAACGAGTTCGTTGTGAAACTCATCAGGGCCAAGGGCATAAAGAAAATAACAAGACTCGGCGATGGGGCCGGGAAGACCCTTCTCATAAGAGCCCACGGCGCTCCTCTTTCGGTCTACACGGCCGCCCGGAAAGCGGGGTACCGGATCATAGACGCGACCTGCCCTATGGTCAAAGAAATACACCGTATGGCGAAAAAAGACGAAAAAAACGGCAGGACCGTCATAATCATAGGCGACAGCGAACATGAAGAAGTCTCCGGGATCAAAGGATCCCTGTCAAAAGAACCTTTGATAATAGACCCCGCGAAACGGCTTCCCTTGAAAAAGATCGCTTCCTGCGAAAAAGCTTCCGTGGTAGTACAGTCTACACAGAACACCGAAAAGGTGCGCGAGATCTTACAAAAGCTCTCAAAGGCCATAAAAGACCTTCGGTTCCATGACACGATCTGCGTTCCTACAAAGAACAGGCAAAAAGACGCCCATGCCCTGCCCCTTGAGAACGACGCGATGGTGGTAATAGGTTCTCGGGCCAGCGCTAACACCAAAAGGCTGTACGAGATATCAAAAAAACTCAATCAAAACACTTTCTGGGTAAGTTCGGCCGGCGAATTGAACTCCGGCCTTTTAAAGGGATTTAAGAACGTGGGGCTTTTGGCCGGCGCTTCAACTCCGGATGAAATTATAAAAGAAGCTGTTTCTTTTTTGAGGTCGGTCTGAATCGCCGGGGTGTCGCCACTTTCTGGGTTATGCCGTTATTCCTTTCTTCTCCTGAACAAGGCCGAATGTCCGGGGCATCTTCCATTTCTCATCTTCGCTAAAGCTTGTTGAAAACAGAAAGCTTCCCCGCCCCCGCTATAGCCAACGACACCGCTATAAGCATGGCGAAAAGAGGATATTCGAACCCGCCGTTCATGGCGAAAAAACCGTTTTACCGTGCACGAACACTACCGCTACGAACATAACGGCCGCGCCGAAGAGGATGCCGCGTAGATCTTACGCGGCGGCAAGTATATTATCTTCTATAATTCTGTTGATCGTGCCTATATCGTCTATCTTGATCCTTCTGGCAGGCAGGACAAAGGAAAGCGTTCTCGCCAGCTGATCAATATCGCCGGTGCTCACTTCGGGTTCTTTGCCGGTTATGAATTTGTAGGCCCTTATAAGCTCCGCTGTTTCGCCCGTTCTGAGCGCGCGTAAAGCGAGCATTACGCTTTCTATCTGAACGATATCGCCGCCGGATCCCCGCTCAAAAGCAAGCGCCCGCATGCCCGCTTCCTGCACCATGCCGACTATGCCTTTTTCGTTCTTATGGCAAGCTACATTGAATTCTATCTTGTGGTCCTTGTGCCGTTTTTCTTCACGGGCTTTCAATGCCTCGAGCGCTTTCATAAAAGTTGCCGGATCGTCTCTGTCGCTGGCTGACAGTATCACGATCTTTTCGAGGTATTTTCCGCCTCTCATCCTCTGCTCAAGTCTCTTCATCATGTTCCGCTGCCCTTCCGGGATAATGGTCTCCGCTATAACATGAAAGATAATGGTCTTATCGGGGATAAGGGGGGTCAGGTCAAGATTGGCATTGTGCCCCCGGCCGGCCTGTGCGATAAAGCCCTGCGCGTCGCGATCTGCCTGCCCGGATCCATCCTCTCTCCCGGGCTTTACCGCCGTTTTCATCGATGATCTTTCTTCTTCTGCATTACCGGCGATATCGCTGACATCAGCAGGGGATCCGGGAACGGCAGGTTCTGGCTCCCCGAGTTCTGGTTTTTCTATCACGACCGGATCCGCGTAGTTATAATCAAGTGAATAGCGATGAAAGTCCAACAAAAGATCTACCAGGTTCGGAAAAACACGGCTTTTTGCCGAGATCGATGCCCCGGGAAAGTTTTCAGTGAAATGCGGATACCATTCTCCCGCCATGGTCTCATCCGGCACGACCACTATTTCACCTCCCTCTTTAAGAAGGCCGTAAGCCTTCTGAAAAACAGGATCTTCCTGACCCCGCGAAAAAAAATACGGCCAGGGCGTGCTGTAGAAAGGAGCCACACAGTAAATAAGGTCCGCGAAGTCCCGTCCTTCCTGTACAGAGAAAAGATCCGCATCTTTCCCGAAAACTATTCTGACATTCGCAAGACCGGCACTAATAGCGTTTTCTTTTAATCTGCCGAAAGCGGTCTCTTCCCCTTCTGTAAAAATGAAGTTTGTCTCAGGATTACCACGAGCTACCTCCAGGCTTTTCCGGCCGTCCCCGACCCCGTTTTCCACAAAAAGCGGTTTGGATGTATCTTTAAAGGCATCCCGCCAATCTGCTTGAGCGCCAAGGACCGGAGATGTTTCTTGTATTGAACTTGGATCGTCCGCTGTCCTCTCGCTATCCTTGTTTCCGTCAAGCGCTCCTCTTCTCCCCGAAAAGACGAAATACTTACTGCCCGCGAAATTGATGATGGTCCCGACGGTTATTCCCATAAAATTGGTCAGAAGATACCATTTTCCCGTATTGAGCAACTCAAAGTTACTGATAAGCGCCTGCATAACGACCAGTCTGACAAAAAGCCCCGCGCAGCATGTTGCCAGAAAAGTGGCGTACCCTTTCAAAAAAGGCGTTTTATTTCCGCCTTCGAATGTCCAATAACGGTTGAACAGATAGTTTGTCGTAACAGCCGCGCCGAACCCTCCTATTGCCGCTACGCGTACATCAACGCCCGTAACCTCTTTGATGCCCGCCACCACGAGCATATCCACCAAAACACCGGAAAACCCTACAGCGCAAAATTTTATCAGTTCGAACAAAGACGGATATTCTCTCTTGTATTTGTCATACAAAGCGCTCACCTGTTCCGCCGTGAGAGAAGCCCCTCTTTTCACAGTTCCATCGACCGGACGGGCCCTGTCTTCCGCGGAAGGGAACCCGATTGCCCCGGTCTCCGGGGGAAAGGTACGGGATTCCGTCACGATCTCTCCGCCCGCAGATACTGTGTTTTTGACAACCCCGCGCAATTCTTCGGGGGGGTCCTGGAACCACACCCCTCTTAGAGCCGGATATTTCCCCGAATTGAAAGCTCTTTTGTCTTCCTCTGTTCCTATCCCGAGTTCTTTCAATGCTTTTTCGCTGAACTTCACATGGTCGCTCTTTATGACCGCTTTGATGATCTTTTTACCATGCTGCACCCGAAAGGTGGCGTAGTGATAAGTCTCGCCGGTAGATCTGAATTTTGCCCTGCTTATTTTATGGTCTATCTCAATATCACCGTTCGGGAACAAAGCCCGGTTAACCCTGATAATATTACCCTTCCTTATATTATCTTGCGATAACAGGTCTCTGATCCGGCAGGCGGCATAAATAATAGAGGAAGCCTTCTTGAGGCTCAGACCATGGTTTTCAAAAAAAGGTTGGAACCTTGACTCCGCGGCAAGCGTCGCCGAAGACCTTATACCCGCAAACCCGGAACTATCGAACATGAAAAGACACACTACCGCCAACGCGATACTTTTAAGTAACGACCTGTATCTTTCCCTTAATAAAAGCATGTTTAGTATTATACCATAGAAGATGTTAAGGGAATATAAGCCTAGCTGTCTTTTTTATGTCTAACTGCAAAGGAAAGTGTGCGGGGGACCGGAGAAAGCTACAGGTTATCTTGCCAGGCGACAGTGCCATCCACATAAAGAACGTTGCCCCCGCCTTTTGGATGGTTCCCTTTTCTGTCTCTGACAAGGACCAGGTCTGATCTGTCCCGGGCGGAAAGGTCCGGGGTGTATATATAGTCGGGGACCTGCACAGTGCCTTGTGTATGTGCGGCCGGACAATCCATCGTTCTTCTGTCCCCGAGATAATTTTCTTCGTAAAGCGTCTTTAGCGAAGAGGGGAATCTGCCGTCATGCTCTCTTGCGTATATGTACATGGCCAGCCCTATCTCTCTAAGGTTATTGGCGCATTCCACTTTGTCCATACGTTCGTTACTGAACCTTATTATCGGGGTAAAGGCCGCGATAAGAAGAAATACCACGGCGAAGACCACAAGAAGCTCTCCGAGAGTGAACCCCCCTCTGGTCTTGAACAGTTCTGTTCTCATTGCGCTTTTCCCTTCTCCATAAGTTTTTGCACTTCGCCCGCTATTATTCCAGATATCCGCTTTTTCCCGGCGGGTTTGATGTTTTTTTCCGCTCCGCGTCCGCTAATAAGGGTATAAGCGCATATTCCGGCGCCGAATGGCTCCGACCCTTCTTTCAGCTCGTTCAGAACAACAAGGTCCAAACCCTTATCTTTGAGCTTCTTCCGGGCGCTTTTAAGCCCGTTAGCGGTCTCAAGAGCGAAACCGACCTTCACAAGGTCTTCCCGTATGCCTATTTCTTTGAGTATGTCTGGATTTCTGACAAGTCTTAGCTCCAGCTCGTCTTCTTTTTTTATTTTCGATGCTCTCCGCTGCCGAGGTCTGAAATCGCATACGGCCGCGGACATTATTATAGCGTCGCAGTCGTTTATTCTTTTTTTGATCTCTTTCAGCATTTCAGAAGCGGTCTCTACCTCAACGGTCTCGGCCGCGACGGGCGGCACAAGATCCACAGGCCCGGTAACCAGACACACCGCGAACCCCCTTCTGATAAATTCTTCCGCGAGGCTGTATCCCATTGTTCCCGTTGATCTATTGCTGATATACCGGACAGGGTCTATTCTCTCCAGGGTGGGTCCCGCGGTCACAAGTACTTTTCGGGGGGAACGATTCGCTCTGCCGGATATTTTTTTTTGTTTCACTCCGCACTACCCGCTTTATGGCTTTTTGGGCAAGAGGCTCTCCGCCTTCTCTACTATTGTCTCCAGTGGCGCCAGGTGCCCCATTCCGTCCCGCCCGCAGGCCAGATGCCCTTTTACCGGTTCTATGAAATGATACCCTTTTCCCTTCAGGTACTTTATCTTGTCCTGTATAACGGGATTGGAGTACATATTGTCGTTCATCGCCGGCGCGAAGACGACCGGCGCTTGGGAAGCACAAACTGTGCAGGTGAGAATATCGTCGCATATCCCCGCGGCCACCTTGGCTATTATGTCGGCTGTCGCCGGAGCAACGAGTATAAGATCAGCTTCTTCAGCCAACGATATGTGCGCGGGGCTTCTCTCCCCGGGAAGAGAGAACATGTCGCTGGCCGCTTTTTCGCCGCTCAGGGTTTCCAGGGTCAGAGGAGTGACGAACCATTTGGCGTCGGGAGACATCACACACTTCACCCCGTAGCCTTTTTTTCTTAAAAGGCCTATGAGTTCGCACGCTTTGAAGGCCGCTATGCTTGCCGTTATCCCCAGTACTATTTTAGCGCTCATCGCTTTTCGATCCTGAAAACCAGCTCTATTTTACAGCTGTTATCTTTACCTTGTCCTCGGCGATCTCTTTTATGGCTATGGTGGTAACTTTTTCGCCCGGGTCCGCGTCCACAAGCTTTTTGAGTCCCGCGTTCAGCTCCATGGCCCTCATGGCCGCCAGGTTGCAGAGCTTGTACACACTACCGGTCCTTTCAAGCAATACGTCCATAGATATGTCCTTCATTTTCCCGCCTCTTGGCTTATCTTCTTACGGTTTTTTCTCTCTTCCTCTATTACCTGCATCAGCTCCCGAACAGCCTGATCTAATTTGTTGTTGACCAGCAGAAAATCGTATTCATCGGCCGCGGCTACTTCCTGACGGGATTCGCGGAGCCGAAGCTCCACCTGCTGTTCCCTGTCGGTGTTCCTGCCCCTCAACCGCGCCTCAAGCTCCTCCATTGAAGGAGGCATGACAAAAACGCTTATGCTCTGCGGAAATTCTTTCTTTACTGTCCTGGCCCCCTTGACGTCAATGCTGAGCACGACGTCTGACCCTTTCTCAAGTATATCTTTTATCTGTTTTTTTGACGTGCCGTATTTGTGCCCGAAATTCTCCTCATGTTCAAGAAAGTCCCCGCGGTCCTTGAGACGCTCGAACTCTTCTTCGGGGATGAATATATAATCTTCCCCGTCCTTCTCTCCCTGGCGCGGCTGCCTTGTGGTGTACGATACTGACCTCTCTACGCCTTCCATCTGCCTGATGAGTTCTCTTACCAGGGTGGTCTTCCCGCTTCCCGAAGGCGCGGACAGGACTATTATCAGCGGTTCTTTCTTTTTGTGCGTCATTGTTCTCTCTGGGATATATCGCTTTATTCTATGTTCTTTATCTGTTCACGCATCCTCTCTATCTCACTTTTGACCTCGATCACGGCTTTGGAGATGCGCAGGTCCGCGGATTTGGACCCTATCGTGTTGGCTTCCCTCTGCATCTCCTGTGCTATAAAATCAAGTTTCTTGCCGGCATCTGCTTCCACTTTTTTCATGGCCTCTTTGTATGATATGATATGCCCCGCGAGCCTGATCAGTTCCTCGGTTATGTCGCAGTTCCTGGCGAAAAGAGCGACCTCCGACTCGATGCGTCCTTTATCCGGCTCAGCGCCTGAGTTTATTTCTTTTATCGTGCGGGCTAATTTCGCGCGGTACTCTTCTATGCCCTGCTTTCCGTATCTGGCTATTTCAGCGGTCAGTTTTTTTATCTTCGCCAGCCGGGCGGTGAAATCCCTTGAAAGACGCCTGCCTTCGGCTTTTCTGAAAACGATAAGACCGCGCACCGCTTTCATAAGGGCCTTGTTTATGTAAGGCCAGAGCTCCTCTTCCTCAGAATCGCCGGCCTGTTCCACTACGCCCGGGAGAGAAACTATATCCTGTATGCTGAGCTCTCCCCCTATTCCCAGGGATCTCTGCATCTTCTCGAGCTTCTTGAGATATTCCCGCGCGGCCGATTCGTTTATTTCCACACGTTTCATCGGCTGCTGTTTAGCTGAAGCTTCGCGGGTTATCCGGACAAACACCTTGCCTCGATGAAGTTTGCCCGCGAAGACGTCCTTTATCTTTTCTTCCAGCAGAAAGAAGCCGTTGAAAGGGTTGCACGTAACGCTCAGGTTCTTATTGTTGAGCGTTTTGATCTCCGCTATTATTTTTCCGTAAGGGCTTTTCTGGGCTCCCTTACCGAACCCTGTCATGGACCTTATCATTTCTCAAAGGACGCGGCAGTTCCCCTCCGGGGATGTGTCACGCCCACCTCCTTACAGTTGCGGTCTCCTCTTTTTCCTCAGAGGGATATATGTCCAGTATTATCTCATCGGGCTCGAACCACAGCTTTATCTCGCGTTCGGCGTCTTCGGGGTTGGCCGACGCGTGAACAACGTTCTCATAAACGCCTTTGGTAGTGATCCTGCCGTAAGCGCCTCTTATGGATACGGAGTCGGCCTCTTCGGGGTTGGTCTTACCGGACAATTCTCTTACCTTGCCTATCGCGCCGTCGCCCCAGTATACCATGGCCATGACCTTCTTTTTATGATACTCCCCCATTATGTACTTTATAAGTTCGTCAAAGAACCTCTCGTTCTTGAGCTCTCTGTAATGTTCTTCTGCCAGCTCACGTGAAACCCTGACCATCTTTGCGCCCACTATCTCGAGCTTGGTTTCCGAAAGCCGGGTGAGAATGTTACCTGTAAGCGATTTGGTGAGCCCGTCGGGCTTTATCAATACCAGGGTCTGTTCGTTCATGTCTGTATTTTCTCCTTTTGGCGGATGCGGCATGAGTATTATACTATTGAACTAGTTATTTTATCAGCAACAGGGGAAAAGTCAATATTATTAAGCCTCTCCGGGGCAGGAAGGCCGATCTGGTCAGAAAACCACGATGAACTCGCCTCGGGGTTTCGTGGCGGCGAAGTGTTCCAGCTGCTCTTTGGCCGGCGCCCGGCGAACCTCTTCGAATTTTTTTGTAAGTTCTCGCGCCAGAACTATTTGACGGTTTCCAGCCACCTCGAGAAAATCTTCCAGAAAGCTTATTATCCTGTGCGGGGATTCATATACAACAACGGTGCGCTTTTCAAGCGTGAGTTCTTCAAGACGTTTTTTTCTGCGCGCGCTCTTATTGGACAAAAACCCCTCGAAAACGAACTTGTGCGTGGGCAGGCCCGAAAGCACCAGGGCAGTGATAACCGCCGCCGGACCGGGGATAGCGGTTATGTTTATGCCGCTTTTCACGCATTCGGCGATGAGAACACTGCCCGGGTCTGAGATCCCCGGAGTACCGGAATCGGAGACCAGAGCTATAGAAAGTCCCTCTTTAAGTTTGTTTATAAGCCCGGGGGTCTTCCCCGCCGTAGAGTGAGAATGAAAACTGGTCAGGCTGTTAGATATGCCGTGCGCTTCAAGAAGCACACGCGTCCTTCGTGTATCCTCAGCCGCTATGAGGTCTACCTCCCTAAGGACCCTCAAAGCGCGTATGGTGATGTCCTCAAGGTTGCCTATCGGAGTGCTCACTATGTAAAGTGTTCCGCTGCTCATTTTACCGGTATGCCACCTTGCGCGGAGCGGCCTATTTAGCGGGCAGCGCCGTCATTATGAACACCATGACAAAAAGCGCCACGGTCTCTATTACTCCCAGCACCATTATGTAGTTGCCGAAACCTTTTCCCGTTTCGGCCAGGGCATCGGCGGCGCTAGCGCCGGCTTTTCCCTGCATCCAGGCCGAAACCCCCATCGCTAGACCGGCGGCCAGACCGAGTATCATCTGGAAATTATATGTCGCCGGATCGAGGTTGGCGCCTACTATAGCGTTGCGCAATATCATGCCGTATATTGTCTGGGACAGGGGCGCGCCAACGAACGCTATGAGAATGAACGGGGCCATCTTGTTCTGAAGAAAGGCCCTCTTCCAGGCGCCGATAGCGGCCATGCCCGCCACGCCGGTCCCGAGAGCGGATCCTATCGCCGCCAGTGAAAGAGAAAGGCCCATATCGCCTAATCCTGATACCATGTTCTACCTCCTGTTTGCTCCGCTTTATCAAGCGGGGATTTTTATGTCATTACTTGAACGGATCATATGGCTTTCCGGACCACTGCATGCCGAGATGCCCGGAAAACTCCAGCATGTTAAGCCTTACGCCATGCACTATAACGGCCATAAAGCCCAGAGCTATATTAAGCGCGTGTCCGAAGAACAGGATAAGCGCCGCTATTAGTCCACCCGCTACACCTCCCGCGCCTCCGGCCAGCGCCATATCGTTAAAGCTTTTAGCCACGACCACGGTGGCCATCCCCACCGCGAAAAGCCTTATGTAGGAGATGACGTCGGAGAACGACCCTATTATACTGAGCGGAAGGTTGATCATGGTCGCGCCTATCCCTTTTAATATGCCTTGTTCGGGCGCCGAAAAAACCAAAGCGAGCGCTCCTCCGGCGCCAAGCATCCAGCCGGCCGCGGGCGGAAAAACGTCCCCGAGAACGAACTTTTTCGCGGCAAAGAACATACCCCAGACTATCAGTATCCATCCCGCGTCAGCCAGAGCTTTAAGAGAATTGAACTCTCTGGTTATCTTCATCAGACGGGCAAGTGAAAGATGAACGGCACCTATGGTAAAACATAAGAGCATTATGAAGTTCTGATTGGTGTCGGAGAAACTGTTAAGCCCGGGAATTATCATGTTATTTATGATTGGTATGTTCTGTGCTCCTTCCGCACCGAACCATGTGCCTGTTACAGCGCCCCAAAGGATCGTGCTGACACTTAAAAGGTACATTAGAAAAAAAGGCTGTGCCGGCGCTTTTCGGAACTTTTTTCTGGCCAGGAACGTTATTACGAGAAACAGCGTCCCGTACCCGGCGTCCCCTATGAGCATAGCGAAGAACAGGCTGAAGAACCCCAGGAAAGGCAGGCTTATATCGAACTCGTCATACCCCGGCAATGTGTTCATAAATTTGAAGACCGGGTTCACTATCTCCACCCATTTCGGATTGGTCACCAGGGTGGGGGCTTCTTGAACGTTATCAGGTTTTTCCAGAACATATCCCAGGCTGTGCCGTTCAGCAAAGGCCTTTATCTTGCCCGCCCTCTTCATGGGACAGTACCCCTGGACATAAGCGAACGCTCCTTCGCCCTGCATGCCGAACCTAACTCGCAGAGCCGCGAGCTCTTTTTCTAACGCCTCTTTACGCTCCTTTATGGATACAAGGCCCCTTGCCCGGTCCTTCATTCTTTCTTCTATTTTCTGTATTTCTTCGCGGGCATCGTCTATCGTCTCGGATATTTCCTCCGGTGATTGCCCGGGCTGGGAAACCTCCTCATATTCCAGCTCATCGCTGCCTCCCGAGGTAATAAGGGCACATAAAAGCGTGCCGCTCTTTCTGCCCGCTATGTAGGCCTTCTTTGGATCGAGCGTTTTGGCCTCCGAGGCTGGAACCCTGTAAAACCTTATGTTGACCCCGGCGTCCCGGGCGGCCTTAAGGTCCTCGGGATCGAACTTTCCCCATTCCTCGTACCAGAGCGCGTCCTTTTTAAGAGCCTCGACCCTGTTCTCAAGCTCTAGCTTTGTCTTGAGGTCTTCGGATACCGCTTCCTCACAGCTAAGAACATCACGGTCTTTACAGAACTTCCTCCGGTCGGGCCGTCCGATATCATAGGGAGAGACTTCTTCTATAAGCTTTTCTATGCGGGACACCCTGTCTTCGGTGAAGCTTATCTCGTGAGAGGCTGGATGGCGCGTGTGGCTCACATGCAAAAGACCAAGAGCGCGAAGGCTTGAAACGAACTTCTCTCTTTCCTTTTCGGAAACAAGTATAGTGACCTTGTTCATTCTCTCTATCATTACCCCACCCTCGCCGCCGCGTTCCTGACGATCTTATCTTTGGCTATTTTTCCTGTTACTACAGCGGCTGTCTGCATATCTCCCAGATATATGCGTATTTTCCTTATTTTCTCAAGCGTCTGGGGGATCATTACCTTTTCGAAAAGATTGACCCTCTGGGTCGTTATTCTGAGTTCTTCCCTCACCATCCTGTCCTGTGTTTTCAGGACCTCTATTCTGGCGTTGATGGTCATGGTCTCCTTAAGTGCCTCTACGCCCCGGTCCAGCCAGAGCGGCGAGGTAAAAAGGTCGTATTCCTCCTCCTTGAACTCTGCCCTTACAAATACCGGTATCTCTATACCCGCGATGTTCCCGCTTTCGGTAACCACTTTTTCAAGTTTTACCAGACCCTCTATCCCCGCCTCTTCGGCGAAGACGTCCACCCATTTATATATCTGGGCTTTAAGGTATGCCTTCTCCTGCTTTATCTTCTCCATCTCGTTGTGGAGCTTAAGTATTTCCGTCTGGAGCTGCTGCTTTTTGAGAAGCAGCGTAGGCAGATATTGTCTGAACCTCTTAAGAGAGTCCTTCTGCTTCTTCAGCTCGTTCTTGGTCAGCCTTACCTTCGGCATCGTCACACCCTTTTTGGTCCTTAGATCTTGACTGCTGTATATGTTGGCTGCCTTACACCTGCTCTACCCGCATTTATGCCGGATGTCGTTTGTTTGTAGCTACTTGGGTACAGCGTCTGTGTCGTCCGAGTCTGTGGTGCTCTTTGCGGCTTCAGCGCTTTCTTTCGGCCAGAACTCTTCCACCAGTTCGGAGCGGAAATTCGTTTCTTCCGGCTTGAAACATTCCCCGAGTATTCTCCATCCATTGTCCAGAGCTTTTTCCACCGGTATGTTAACCTTGAGGTCCATCATCTCTTTTTCGAACATGCCGCCGTATTTCAGGAGTTTTTTGTCCCAGTCGCTCATCCTGAACCCCATCGATCTCTTTTCCTCGGTCTCCCTGTACTCCGCGTAAAGCTGTATCATTCCGTCCATTATGGCTCTGTGGTCTTTTCTGGTCTTGTCATTTACCTGCTGTTTAAGCCGACTGAGAGAGCCGAACGGTTCTATGCGGCCGTTCCTCAGGTAGAACTGCCCTTCTGTTATGTATCCGGTATTGTCGGGCACCGGATGCGTCACGTCGTCTCCCGGCATGGTAGTTACTGTCAATATGGTTATGGACCCGGCGTCATCGAAATCCACCGCTTTTTCATACCTTGCCGCCAGCTGGCTGTAAAGGTCTCCGGGGTATCCCCTGTTGGAAGGGACCTGTTCCATGGTTATGGCTATCTCTTTAAGGCCGTCGGCGAAATTTGTCATGTCCGTAAGGAGCACCAGCACTTTTTTACCTTCCAGCGCGAATTTTTCAGCCACCGCCAGTGAAAGGTCCGGTATCATCAAGCCTTCCACTATAGGATCGGCCGCCGTATGAACAAAGAAGACCGAGCGTGCAAGAGCCCCTCCTTCTTCCAGTTCGTTCCTGAAGAACATATACTGGTCATACTTGAGCCCTATCCCTCCCAGCACTATTATGTCTACCTCAGCCTGCAGGGCTATCCTTGCCAGAAGCTCATTGTATGGCTCGCCTGATACCGAGAATATGGGCAGTTTCTGGGACTCGACAAGCGAGTTGAAGACATCTATCATCGGGATATTAGTCCTGACCATATTCGACGGGATGATCCTTTTAGCGGGGTTTACCGCGGGACCGGCTATCTCTATCATGTCTTCGGATATCTCGGGGCCTTTATCCCGCGGCCGGCCGCTTCCGTTGAATATCCTGCCGAGCATATTGTGGGTGAACCCTACTTCCATGGGCCTTCCCAAAAACCGCACCTCGTCGCCCGTCGAGACCCCGCCGGCCCCCGCGAAAACCTGGAGATATACGATGTCTTTATCAAGCCGTATGACCTGTGCCAGGGAGACCCCTCTTGAGGTCGATATCTCGGCAAGCTCCTCATACGCGACACCGTCGGCCTTTACCGTAACAACGTTGCCGGATATGCTCAGTATCTTAGTGCATACTTTTCTCATTGTTTTGCGCCCTCCAGCATTTCATTTACCTTCTTCTCCTGGTCCTTGAACTCGTCGGACTCCCATTCTTTGTAGTTCCAGTCTATAAAGCGGTGCCTGAAGTTGTAGAAAAAATCCCGGGCTTCTTTCTTGTCTTTGAACTTGAACTCTTTCCGCAGGACTTCAACGACTTTCGCGAAAACATATATCTGTCTTTCCTGTGTGGTGGCCGCGTCCACTTCATCAAACCCGTTCTGCTGAAGGTACACCCCGTCCAGGAATTCGCTTTTGAGGTAATAGATAAAATCCTCAACTGAAGTACCTTCCTCCCCGACCACCTTCATCATCTGTCCCACTTCCGAACCCCGGCGCAAAATTGTCTTGGCCGTTAAGGTCTCTTCCTCCGGGATAAAGCTCCGGTATTTGCTCCAACTCTCCAGCGGGTCTATGGACGGGAACTTTCTTGCCTCGGCGCGTTCCCTTGAAAGCCCATGAAAGGCCCCTACCACTTTAAGCGTGCCCTGGGTTACGGGCTCTTCAAAGTTTCCCCCCGCGGGGCTCACCGTGCCTCCTATCGTCAGGCTTCCGATCGACCCGTCGTGCAACTGGACAAGGCCCGCGCGTTCATAAAAAGACGCTATGCGGCTTTCCAGGTACGCGGGATACGCTTCCTCTCCGGGGATCTCCTCAAGCCTGCCTGATATCTCTCTCATCGCCTGGGCCCATCTGGATGTCGAATCGGCCAGAAGCAGCACGTTAAGCCCCATCTGCCTGTAATATTCCGCGAGTGTGGCCGCCGTATATACCGATGATTCCCTGGCCGCTACAGGCATACTTGATGTATTGCATATGATTATGGTCCTCTCCATAAGGGATTTTCCCGTCCTCGGGTCTGTGAGTTTGGGAAACTCTCTGAGGGTCTCGACCACTTCTCCCGCTCGCTCTCCGCAGGCCGCTATAATGACTATGTCGGCGTCAGCGTGACGGCTTGTGATCTGCTGAAGCACCGTTTTCCCGGCGCCGAAAGGACCGGGAATACAATATGTGCCCCCTTTAGCCACCGGGAACATGGAGTCAAGTATCCTTATTTTGGTTACCAGTGTTTCTTTGGGCGAAAGTTTCTCCTTGAAGGCCGTTATAGGCACCTTTACGGGCCAGTCAAAGGTCATGGTCACGTCATGCTCAGCGCCCTTCTCGTCTTTTAGAACAGCTATCTTTTTGTCCGCGCGGTAGACTCCGGCAGGCGCCACTTCTTCTATCTCGTATTCCCCGGTCAGATAGAAAGGCACCATTATCTTGTGTTTGAATATTCCCTCGGGAACACTGCCCAGCACATACCCTGCCGACACTTTATCACCTTTTGCGGAGGAGGGTGTAAAATCCCATTCCTGTTCCATTGAGATAGCGCCGAGTTCTTCTCCCACCGGAAGAAAGAACCCGAATTCCTCGGCCAGTTCAGGCAGCGGGTTCTGAAGCCCGTCATATATCTGCGTCAATATGCCGGGGCCCAGCTGGACCGACAGCATGTTGCCCGAGAACTCGACTTCGTCGCCCACCTCTATGCCTTTGGTGTACTCGAACACCTGCATGAACGCGACGTTCCCGGAGATCTTTATGACCTCCGATTTAAGCCTGCGCCCTTTATTGAGAACATACGCGACCTCGTTCTGAATAATGTCCCCGCTGAATTCCACGGTTATCATGTTCCCGTTGACCGAAAGTATCTTACCGGATGGTCTTTTCATGCTCTACCTCACACAATTCATAAAAAACGTTTTCACCTTTATCTTTGTCAAAATCAGCCAGTCTTTCAAGGATCTTAAGCTGCAGGTAATACACCATGAGCCAGTTGAGGTCAAAAAAATACCCGTGGCCTTTCTCCTCGAGAAAATCCCAGCGCGTCTTTTCCAGGGACATCTCCACATCAAGAGGCGTACCGGAGGACATTATCTGTCCGACCCTCGGTGACTTTTTCCCCTCTTCGCCTTTTTTCTTTGCCCGCCGCGCCGCGGCAAGCTCTTCCCTCAGGCTTCCGTCAAAATCCTTCCAGTCTTCCAGAAGATGAGTGCCGTCGCATCTTTCCGGAACGTACCGTATTCCCGCCTCACGCAGCATCCTCCTGTCATGGGGAGAGAGCCATTTGTGGCACTCCGCCAGGAAGTCCTCCGTGGACATCGGAGGCTCGTCATTGAATTTCAAATTGGGCAGCGATGCCACCAGATAGTAATATTTACTGCTCATTGCCGGTACCGGGGATCAGGATCTCTGAGAGTTTTTTATTGAGATACGACTTGAACGCTTCCTCTATGGCGTCGTCACTGAAGTCATAGTAGGCGTTGCCGCCTTTTTCCCCTATGCGGAACCCGTGCTCCATGGAATGAGAAGCCTTGAGCGTAACCCCGCCGGATATCTTCTCCTTAAGGGCGCTCAGGAACGTCTTTTCCATCTCTTTTTTGTCCTGTTCAGAAAGAAGAGCCTCTATATCCGTCTTGCCGGATGTGTTGAACTTCTCCGCCAGGCGGACCATCATATCTTTCATGGCCTCGGGAGAAAGAGCTTCCCCCACTTTTATTTTTATAGCCCTGTCGAAAAGCTCTACGATGCTCTCCTTAAGACCCAGCATCACGTTCCTGGCCGCCTGCCTCATGGCCTGTTCTCCGTTCGACTTCACCTTAGCGGCCTGGTCTTCGGCGCTCTTTATAAGAGACTCCTTGTCCACGCGCGCTTTCTCAAGGATCTCGGCCGCCTCTTTTTCGGCCCCGGACACTATCTCATCCGCCTGTTTCCGAGCCTCGTCAACGCCTTCGGTCTTCAGTTTTTCTATGATATTCTTGAGGTCTGCTTCCATGTAAAACCCTCCTGGTTTAGCTCCTTTAGTGCCTCAGCTCTTTCTTGAACCCGGCTTTTCTATGGGCAGGCCCTCCTGGCATAGAGGACATTTTTCTTCGTTGAAAGCGGGGATATGTAATTTTAACAGGCTTTCATGCTTAATACCACCCAAATCTATTTTCCCTCCGCTCCTGTCAACAAGCGCGGCCACACCTACCGGCCTTATCCCGTCCTGTTCCAGAAGATCTATCACCTCTTTCACTGATCTGCCTGTAGTTAGGACGTCTTCGGCCACCAGCACTTTATGTGAAGGGGACACGATAAAACCTCTTCTCAGTTTCATCTCACCGTTCTCGTCCCTTTCGGTGAATATCGCTTTCGCTTTGAGGGCCCTGGCCAGTTCATAAGCAAGCACTACCCCGCCCAGCGCGGGTCCTACAACAATGTCCGGAGTATCGGCCGCGAACCTGGTGGCCAGCGACGCGCACAATCTCTCGGCTATGCGCGGGTCCTGAAGAACAAGTGCGCATTGCAAATAGGCGCCCGAATGAAGTCCGCTTGAAAGCCTGAAGTGTCCCTGCTTATACGCGCCGGTCTTTCGAAAAAGGTCCATAACTTCCATTTCCTGCATTTCTTCTCCTTTTTTTCTCTATCCTTCCATCTCTTCCAGGATCCGCCGGGCCGCCGCACGGGGATCGTCGTCCTTTATTATGGGTCTGCCCACTACAACGTGATCGGCCCCCGCGGCTACGGCGGCGGAAGGCGTCATCACCCTTTTCTGG
The DNA here is from genome assembly GCA_964451815.1 of uncultured Planctomycetia bacterium. Classification (GTDB taxonomy): domain Bacteria; phylum Omnitrophota; class Gorgyraeia; order Tantalellales; family Tantalellaceae; genus CAYVIW01. The sequence continues at coordinate 17,876 of CAYVIW010000061.1, forward strand.
TCGCCTTTTGCCGCCCATTCGGGCCTGACCCCCGGAGTTACTATCACAAAATCTCTTCCCAGATTTTTTCTTATTCCCTGTACTTCATGCGCCGAGGCCACCACTCCGTCAAGGCCGGCCTTTGATGCTGATCCCGCCAGCTCCATGACCTTGTCGCCAAGACTGCCCCCGAACCCCAGCTTTCTCATGCCGCTTTCGTCCATGCTGGTAAGTATGGTCACCCCCAGAAGTATCGGCCTTTCTCCGTCCGGAGCTCCCTGCTCCGCTCCCTCCCTGGCCGCTTGCAGCATTTCTTCCCCGCCGAGACAGTGGAAGTTCATCATAAAAACACCTCTTGAGGCGGCGGCTCTCGCGGCGTTCCTTACGGTATTGGGAATGTCGTGGAATTTAAGGTCAAGGAACACCTTTTTGTTCTCCTCCGACAGCTTGCAAAGAAGCGCGTCACCGAACGCGGTAAAAGGCGCTATGCCTACCTTGAAAATATCAACATCTTCTTTGAGAATATCTATCAGACGGGCCGCTTCCTCATATGTATCTACATCAAGCGCTACTATCAGTTTTTCTTTCGCATTCATGTTTTTCCTGTCTCGTTATATCTTTCCCACTAAATCCCGGACTTTCTTTATATTATTCCTTTTCAGATATTCCTCGAACTCCTTAAGTATCCTGTTGTGTGCTGCCGGATCCGCGAGATTGGCCGTGCCTACCTGTACCGCCGAGGCCCCGCATAACATGAACTCGGCTACATCAGTGCCTTTCATGATACCGCCTATGCCTATTATCGGTATATTGACCGCCCTGTGGGCGTCGCGTACAGCCTTGAGCGCCAGGGGTTTTATGGCCGGCCCGGAAAGCCCCCCCACAATGTTGCCGAGAACTGGTTTCATCGCCTCGGCGTCCACCGCGAGACCCGGGTAGGTATTAACAAGCGAGGCGGCGTCGGCCCCTCCCGCTTCAGCGGCTTTTGCGATATCTCCGATATCTGTTACATTCGGCGAGAGCTTGGCTATTAGTGTTCTTTTCACTCTTTTCCTTACCGCCGCTACGGCCCTTTCCGTAGCTTTCGCGTCCTGCGCTACAAGAGCGCGTTTTGTGCCTCCATGCGCGACGTTCGGACACGACAGATTAAGCTCTATCGCCGCGGGGATCTTTTCTTCTGAAAGCATCTCGGCGCATTCGGCGAACTCCTTATCCGAGAAAGCGGCGATGCTTATTATTATCCTGGTTTTCCGCTTTTTCAGAAGAGGCAGGAGCTCTTCCCTGAAATGCCGGGCCCCCTTATTTTCAAGGCCTATCGAGTTCAGCATGCCCGAAGACGTCTCAACTACTCTTGGTGGGGGATTGCCCTCGCGCGCACGTAATGTTACGGTCTTAGTAACTATGGCGCCGACTTTGGAAAGATCTATAAGACCCGCGAATTCTTCACCGCAGGCGAAAGTCCCGGACGCCACCCACACCGGGTTCTTGTAACTTGTACCGTTTATTTTTACCTTGAGGTCCATATTGCTCGTGCGGTCCGCCTATCGCGTTACCCCTGCTTCCTCCCATTCTATCTCGTCAGAAAGAAAGACCGGGCCGTCCTTGCACACCATCTTATACCCCGTCTTTGTCCTCACGGCGCATCCAAGGCACACACCTATACCGCATGCCATGTAGGCGTCCAGAGATACCTGCGCCGTCAGGCCGCGCGCGGCGACTTCCCTTGCTACCGCCGCCAGCATGGGTCTGGGGCCGCAGGCGTAAACCTCCGGAAGGTCTTTCGCGTCTTGCTTTTCAGCCAACCTGTCAGAGAGAAGACCTGTAACGTACCCCTTTTTCCCCCCGCTCCCGTCTTCTGTGGCTGTCTTTACTGTACATCCCGCTCTTTTCAACTCTTTTATCAGCACCAGATGTCCTTTTGTAGCAGCTCCCGCTAAGACCTCGACATCACTGCCCTGGCTTATAAGTTCTTCGGCAAGCGCGTAAAGCGGAGCTATGCCATGGCCTCCGGCAACAAGTATCGCGCGCCGCTTTTTGCCGGACCCGCCCGTATCAAAAGATTTTCCCAGGGGCCCGAGTATGTCCACATACTCCCCAGGTTCTCTGGTTTTGAGTATCTTTGTCCCCTCGCCGACAACCTTATAGACCACACTTATGCCTTTTTTGGTTATCCGGCTTATTCCCAGCGGGATCCGGAGCAGCGGATCGGTGCCGATGTCCCTGACCTTGATGTTCACAAATTGTCCCGCCGCCGAATGTCCGGGAAGGAACCTCTCCTCGAGATCCATCATATAATGGTCGGGCGCTATCCGCGCGTTAGATATTATCCTGGCTTTTACTGTTCTTTTTATGTCCATTTCCTCTTTTTTCTATTCGCTTCCCGTCACTATTTTTCCCCCTACTATAACACATGTAACGCCGCCTTTCATCTTTTTCCCGATGAACGGGGAATTCTTGGACCTGGACTTTATTTTGTCTTTGGTATATGTCCATTCCGCTTCCGGGTCTATTACAACTATATCCGCCGAAGCTCCTTCGGCGAGAGACCCTCCCGCGCATTTCATTATTCTGGCGGGGTTCGAGGAAAGCCCGGCTATGAGACGGTTCCAATCCAGCACTCCCGTATCAACAAGGTTCATTATCGCCAGCGGCAGCGCCGTCTCGAGCCCTATCATGCCGAAAGGCGCGTAATCGAACTCTCTTTCTTTCTCGTTCTCTTGATGAGGAGCATGGTCCGTGGCTATAGCGTCTATGGTGCCGTCGGCGAGACCCTGCTTAAGCGCTTCCACATCTTCTTTCCCCCTCAAAGGTGGATTTACCTTTAAAGAAGTATCAAAGGTCCTGACCTCTTCATCGGTAAGGGAAAAATGATGCGGGGTTACTTCCGCCGTTACTTTCGCGCCGCGTTTTTTTGCCTGACGTATTATCTCTACGCTTTCAGCGCATGATACATGGGCTATATGCAGCCTCGCTCCGGCTCTTTCCGCCAGGCGTATGTCTCTTTCAACTATAGTGGTCTCCGACTCCGCCGAGATCGGCCCAAGTCCCAGCGCCGTAGACCAGTAACCTTCGTGCATGACGCCTCCTGCGGCAAGGCTTTTGTCCTCGCAATGCGATATGACCAGAAGGTCCAACATGGAGGCATACTCCAGGGCTCTTCTCATGAGCTCCCCGTCACGTACCGAATCCCCGTCGTCGGTGACCGCCGGGCATCCCGCCCGCTTAAGTTCCGCCATCTCGGTCAGTTCTTTGCCTTGCCTGTCTTTTGTGATGGCTCCCACCGGCAAAAGCCTGGCCAGGCCGAGCTCTCCGGCCCTGTTGACCAGAAATTGCGCGTCAGCCCGGGTCTGGCACGGCGGATCTGTATTTGGCATGGCGCATACCGTGGTAAATCCCCCCGCTATAGCACATGCCAGAGCGGAAGCTATGGTCTCGGCTTCTTCCTTGCCCGGTTCCCTTAGATGGGTATGCATATCTATAAGTCCCGGCGCCACTATTTTGCCCCGCGCGTCTATTGTTTTTGAGACTTTCTCATTAATTCCGGCAGCTACCTTGACTATTGAGCCTTTTTCGATCAATATATCGGCATCGATGTCCCTCTCTCCGGCCGGGTCTATAACTCTACCGTTCTTTATTAAAATTTTCATTTTCTCTCCACTTTGTGTATTTATATCTCTATTTTTTGGGATTGCGGTGTTTTTATCTGGCTTAAAAGAAACAGTACCGCCATTCTTACCGCCACGCCGTTGGTCACCTGATCCAAGATTACTGAATACTCGCCATCGGCCACATCCTGGCTTACCTCCACTCCTCTGTTTATGGGGCCGGGGTGCATTATCAGAACATCCTTTTTGGCGTGTTTCGCCAGCGCTTCCTTGTCTACGCCGAAGCATTTTATATACTCTCTTATGCTCGGGAAAAAAGCCCTTTGCTGCCGTTCAAACTGTATTCTGAGAATATTCAGAACATCCGCCCCCTTAAGAGCCTCCGATAGATCATAGGTCACTCTCGCGCCCATTTTTTCGATCTGGGCGGGAATAAGCGTTTTGGGTCCGCAGACCGTCACTTCCGCCCCGAGCTTTACAAGCGCCCATATGTTGCTTCTGGCGACCCTGGAATGGGCTATGTCTCCTATTATGCTCACTTTCAGCCCTTTTACTTTGCCGAGTTTTTCTTTTATGGTCATTACATCCAGAAGCGCCTGGGTGGGATGCTCGTGAGGCCCGTCGCCGGCGTTCACCACCGAGGCCTGAACGCATCGCGATAAAAAATGCGGAGAGCCGGGGCATGAATGCCTCATTATTATCATATCTATCTTCATGGCCTCTATATTCCTTGCCGTATCTTTGAGCGTTTCTCCTTTTGTGAAACTCGATGACGCCGAAGCTATGTTGAGGGTATCCGCGCTGAGCCTTTTAGCCGCCAACTCAAAAGACGACCTTGTCCGGGTAGACGGCTCGCAAAAAAGGTTAACTATCGTTTTGCCGCGCAGTGTCGGCACCTTGGGTATGGGCCTTTTAAGCACCTCCCTGAACCCGACGGCGGTATCAAGTATGATCATGATCTCTTCCGGGGTAAGATCTTCTATCCCGAGAAGATGTTTCTTTGTCCACTTTTCGGTTTTCTTTTTATTCATTCTCGATCTTCCTTGTCGTTGGAGAGAACCACGACCTCTTCGACCCCGTCGGTCTCTTTTATTTTTACCTCGACGCTCTCCTCTTTTCCCGTGGGGATGTTTTTCCCCACATAGTCCGGCCTTATGGGCAGCTCCCTGTGCCCCCGGTCAATAAGGACCGCCAGCTGTATGTTAGCCGGCCGGCCGAAATCTATAAGCTCGTCCAGGGCGCATCTCACAGTGCGCCCGGAGAAAAGAACATCGTCCACCAGAACTATCTTTTTTCCTGTGATATCAAAATCTATTTCGGTCTCATGCACCACGGGCTGCTCCGCGACCTCTGTAAGATCATCTCGATACAATGTTATATCTATAGCGCCCATAGGCACTTCCTCTCCCTCTATGCTCTTGAGATTGGCCGCTATTCTCTCGGCCAGGAAAGCTCCCCTTGTCCTTATCCCTATTACCGCCAGGTTCTCAAGGCCCTGGTTCTTCTCTATTATCTCATGGGATATTCTTTGCAGCGTCCGTTTTATGCCCTCGACGTCCAGCACCTTGGCTCTTATTTCGGCTTTCATTTGTTTCCCCGTTTTATTTTGTCCGGCTCCGCGTCCTTTCGAGAAGCGGGAACAGGCCCTTGCATAAAAAAAGCCTCCCTGTCATCCGACAAGCAGGCTATGTGTCTTTCCTCTCTCATTTTGTCTCCTTTCGCGGGCTCACTGGACCGCGTTAAAAGGTCAATTCTCTGATATGATGATACTCCTCCGGCCCCGTTCTGTCAAGCTATTTCACCCTGTCCAAATTAACCTGGTTGATTTAACCAGGTTAATTTGATGATCCGTCAAATTATTGCATAAGTATGCGGAGAACACGTTCGAGGTCTTCGCTGGAAAAGAACTGTATCTCTATCCGGCCGCGCTTTTTACCGCGGTGGATGGCGACCTTTGTGCCGAACTTATGCTGAAGGCTCTCTTCAACACTGGCGGTCTCCGGGTCTTTGCTTTTTTGCGCGCGAGTTTTGGGCTCGCTGATCCTTTTAACCAGATATTCGGTCTCTCTTACCGAAAGGCCTTTCCTGAGAACAGCTTTCAGCACCATCCTGCGTTTCTTTTCCCCGGGTAGAGAAAGAAGCGCTTTCGCGTGACCGGCGGTTATTCTTCCGTCCTCGATCAAGTCCCTCATATCTTCGGGTAACGACAACAGCCTAAGGCTGTTAGATATGGTGGTCTTGTCTTTGCCCATCATTTGCCCCACCTTATCAAGGGTATATTCGAACTTGTCTATAAGCTCCTGATAAGCATTGGCTTCTTCTATGGCATTAAGCTCTTCCCTCTGGATGTTCTCTATCAAAGATATCTCAAGAGAGCTGGCATCATCGATATCTTTCCTGATTATAACGGGTACTTCCTCAAGCTCAAGTCTTTGGGCCGCGCGCCATCTTCTTTCGCCTGCTATTATTTCGAATTTTTCATCCTTTTGGCGCACTAAAATGGGCTGGATGATCCCCTTTTCTCTTAAGGAATTGGCAAGTTCCTCCATTTTCGCCTCACCGAACCGCTTTCGAGGCTGGAATGGATTTGGGATAATGTCAACAAGCCTAACTTTTCCTATCTTTTCGTTGGGCTTACCAGGATCTGTGGCGGTGATCAAAGCCTCAAGCCCCTTACCCAGTCTCTTTTCCATGTTCTTCCTCCATATTTACGGCAACTTCTTCATTGGCAGTATGTTGCGCATCATTGATTTTTTCGTTGTCCTGTTTCTCCTCAAGAGGCATCCCCAGCATCTCTTTTACAACTTCCTGGTATTTTTGCGCCCCGATCGAGGTCGGGTCATACAAAGCTATGGGCTGACCAAACCCCGGCGCCTCTGTTAATTTCACTGTTCTTGGGATAACAGCTTTGTAGACCTTGTCTCCAAAAAATTGCTTGACCTCGCCGATCACTTCTTTGGTAAGATTTGTTCTATAGTCGGCAAGGGTCATGAGAACGCCTTCGATTCCCAGCTGTTCATTTAGGTTATCTCTTATCAGATCAAGGGTTTGCATCAATTGACCAAGGCCTTCCAGCGCGTAATATTCGCATTGTATGGGAATTAGCACCACATCGGCTGCCGTAAGACCGTTAATTGTTAAAAGGCCGAGGGAGGGCGGACAATCCAGAATAACATAATCGAATTCGTTCTCCATCTCCTGCAGGGCCTTTTTGAGTCTATATTCCCGTCCCATAACATTTACGAGCTCCACTTCGGCACCTGTAAGACTAATACTGGAAGGAAGTACCGACAAAAGCTCTATCTGGGTAGGCACGATCGCGGCTTTTATCGGGATATGTTCATGTAAGACATTGTACACGCTTTGCTGTATGGTTTTCTTGTCTATTCCCACACCGCTTGTGGCATTGGCCTGGGGGTCAAGATCGACCAGAAGTGTACGCTTGCCGTAAATAGCGAGATAGGCGGCAATATTGATAGCTGAAGTGGTTTTTGCCACGCCGCCTTTTTGGTTGCAAAATGCTATTCTTTTCACAAAATTTTCTTTCCGGGTTAATGATGCTATGGTGAACTAATTTATGAAACTATAGCACAATGGAACGTAAAAGTCAAACTTTCCATAAAAATAATTCCAGACCGGCATATAATTTCCACGTGGAAACGGTATGCTGGTCTTTTTTGTCAAAACAACTCATAGCGCGGATCTCCCGAGCAAACAGCCACGCGGCGAGCCAAGCGGAAAAATTGTGCAGGCTTTTCTTCACCTCGAAAGTTGTAATGAGTAAAGCAAGCAGGGTGTAAGTGTTTGGAGTTTCCACGTGGAAACGTGGAGGAGGGGGGTTACTTGTTTTTATGTTTCAGTGTCACTTTTATTTTGGCGGTATCGGCTCCCTGCATACCAAAAAGGCCTTTTTGTTCCTCCCTAAGCACTCTTATGGTAACTTCGTCCTTTGTGGCGTGAAGCTCCTTGAGGGCTTTTTTAATGGCCTCCTCGACGGACATCGCCTCAACTTCAACATAACCTGTTTTCTTAAGATTTTCTTTCATTTTCAATCCGCCATTCTATGGCTTATTATTCCTTGTCCCGTAGTCATGAGTATTGTGTTAACAAGCCAGTAAAGCACCAGTCCGGAAGGCATATTGTAGAACATGAACCCAAAAAGAAGCGGCATTGTCATCATCATTATCCGCTGCTGGTTGGCTTGATCTTCTGATATTTCCGTTGCTTTTCCCTGCGTTATTTTCTGCTGCACTACCATCATAATAACCATTAGAAGGGGCAATACATTTATGCTGTTCCCGATAAGGGGAAGGGTGAAGGGTATCGGTACCCCGTCAGGCCTTGCCAGGTCTTTTATCCACAGAAAAGATGCGCCCCTGAGCTCTATGGACCTTATAAGGCCCTGATATAGCGCGATGAATATAGGCATTTGAAGCAGAAGTGGCAGACACCCTCCCAGCGGGTTAACGTTATATTTTTTGTACAGCTCCATGGTCTCTTTGTTAAGTTTCTGCGGATTGTCTTTATGCAGTTCCCTCAATTTCTGTATATGGGGCTGTATTTTCTTCATCCGGTGCATCGAAGTAAAGCTCTTGATCGCAAGAGGAAAAAGTAGTAAGTTGATGAGAATGGTAAGAAATATTATTGAAATGCCCCAATTATGTGTCCACGAATGGAAAAATCTCAAGATAGAAAGAAGCACCTTGCTGACCGCTCCAAAAAAACCGTAGTTTATGACACCTGTCATATCTTCGCTTATGGGAGCTATGGTCGTCTCCAATAGTGGCCCCGCATAGAACAAATATTCCTGTCGAGTTTCCTGCCCCGACTTTAAACTTATTCGGGATGTTTTGATCTGGGTCATAAGCTCATTGTCGCCAAAGTCTTTTACTGTTACCGCGTTCACGTCCTCAAGAGGTTTCATTATCAAAGCAAAATACCTGTTCTTAAGCGCTGTCCAGCTGATCTCTCCTTCTCTTTGCTGCGGGCTTTTTGCCTTGGCCACTCTCCACACTTTGCCGTCTATAAGCGTATTGGCCTCCCTGAAGTTTCTGCCCGCAACCTGGCTGACCCTTGATATAAAACTTGGCCCCACAACATCATAGGAAAGATCTATTGTCCGGGAAGAAACATTTTTGGCCACTATCTCTAACCTGAAACAATACAAGGACTTATCAAAAGTGTATGTTTTTGTTACCTTCACCCAGTCGGGTTCCGTATAAGTGTACTCCAGTTTGCCGGATGCGCGTTTTGCGGTATATTTGGCATTTTCAAGTCCGGAGATCAGTGGGGAGGTCATGGCAAAGGTTCTTTTTGAGGGAGCTTCCTGCTCAAATAATACCTCCGGGACGTCTTGTTCCTTATATTCTTTTAGCGCCAATTTTTGCAGGCTGCCTCCGATATCAGAAAAAACAAGTTCATACTGGTCTGTCTGGACTTTGCTGAACTCTTCTTCCTGAATATCCTGTGTTGCTTCCTGTCCGGGGAGAGTGTCTTGAGGGACGGTTGCCGCCATAGTGCCTTCCGACCCATAAGTGCTTGTAGTAGAAGGGGTTACGACTTCTTTGCGCGGGCTCATCATTTGGAACGACAGAAGTATCAGCAAAGACAACCCTATCGCTACGATCATTCTTTTTTCCATCAGCTATTCCTCTGTTTCTCTTTTATTAAAGGGTCATATCCTCCACGTGAGAATGGATTGCATCTCAGGATCCTGCGGGCCGCTTTCAAGCTTCCTCTTGCCGCCCCGTATTTATCGAGCGCTTCCAGAGCGTACTCGGAGCAGGTTGGCGAAAACCTGCAACTCTTTGGCATATAAGGCTTTATCGCTTTGCGGTAGCCCTTTATTATTGCTGTCAGCAGCCTTTTCATCCGAACCGCCTTATCTTGTCGATCAGCTCTCCAATGCATTCACGTATCTCCGCGGACAGAACCTTACGCTTTGTTCCACGGGCTTTTCCTTCTACCCTTACTACCGCTGTCAGGGTTTCTCCCGGCGTTACGTCGTTCTCTCTGAAAAAGGAATAAATGATCCGTCTCATGTAATTTCTTCTGGTAGCCCTGGGTTCTGTTTTCTTGGAGATCACTATACCTATTGTCGGAGCTCCCGCTCCCGGGCTCTTTTTGAAGAACAGCGCTATCCTTCCCCTGGTAAGCTTCCTGCCGCTCTTTATGACCGAAACGAACTCTGCGGAGTTTTGAATGTGCTTTATCTTCACGCGGATAGGACTTTTTTTCCTTTTTTGCGCCTACGGGCAAGCAGGGCCCTTCCCGTAGTTGTGCTTGACCGCTTGAGGAAGCCGTGCTTTCTTTTCCTCTTGAGATTGGATTTTCTTGTAAGGTTTTTTTTCACGTGGAGCTCCTTTATGATATCACAAACGAATTTTAAGTTTTATGATTATAACATACATCGGTCCTAAGTCAAGTTAAATGAAAATATGTCGGAGAAACATATCTTGGACCATTTCAGGACATGTCACTGCTTTTCTCCGTATAGCTGAGAAGGCAAAGACCGGGGAGTTCTCTCGGGGACGTACGCTTTTCCCTGCGAAATCGTCCTCAACGTTCCGCTCGCAACCCGCCCAAGGCGGTATCTCGCGGGGCGGGACCATGCTTGCTCGCTTCACGGTGCCCCGAGAGAACTCCCCGGTCTTTGCCTTCATACCCATAGACTAGAAAGTAAGAGGAAATATGTTGCTTCCGGAAAAACGGTATTCCCGGGAAATTGTTTTCCCGGGCCGATTTCCTCTTCGGGCCAGGAATTCGGGGTAAAAATTCTCTTGCATTGCTCCTCACTGGCGTATATAATGGTTAAAAATCGTTTGAGCTGTCTTTTTTGCCTGTGGATAACTTGTTGATATCCGCCTTAGAGGCTGTGGATAAGGCGACATGAATTGTTTATAGTTCTTCTTCCCGGCTCTTCCTTTAATTATATGCAGGATCTCTGGAAAAAAGCTTTATCTATACTTCAGAACGAAGTGAATGACCAGATCTTCTCGGCCTGGTTCTCTCCGATCTCTCAGCTCGCGTCCGCGGATGATTCCATAACGCTCGGGGTCCCGAATAAATTTTTTGAGACCTGGATACGCGAAAGATATTTCAGCCTTATAAATACAGCCGTACAGCAGGCAGCGGGAAAACCCCTGTCTATAGACTTCAGGGTTGATGAGAATATGGCTCTGGATGTTTCTTCCCCGCAACCCGCCCCGTCCGGGCCCGAGAACAGGTCGGCGGAACAAAAAAAAGACCCCTCGGGAGGATGGCTTCGCTCTGTTTTTTCCGGCACTCGCCAGACCCCCGAAAGCAAGTATAAAGAGATCGGACTTAAAGCGAATTACACTTTCAATAATTTTGTGGTTGGAGCAAGCAACCGCTTCGCTCACGCGGCCGCGCTCGCCGTCTGCGATAAACTGGCAAAAGTTTATAATCCTCTTTTTTTGTACGGCGGTGTGGGGCTCGGTAAAACTCATTTGATGCAGGCTCTGGCTCACGAAAGTCTGCAGAGATATCCGCGCGCAAAAGTTCTTTACATAACGAGCGAGGAGTTCGCCAACCAGCTTATCTCGGCTATCCGCAACCGTACAACCCAGAAGTTCCGGGCCATGTACAGGAACGTGGACGTGCTTCTTATAGACGACATACAGTTCATCGCGGGGAAAGAATCTACCCAGGAGGAGTTTTTCCACACATTTAACGCCCTTCACGACGCGCACAAACAGATAGTACTCTGCTGTGACCGTTCGCCAAAAGAAATCCCGGACCTTGAAGAGCGTCTTGTTTCGCGTTTCGCGTGGGGCCTCATCGCGGACTTACAGCTTCCGGACTTTGAGACACGCATCGCTATAATCGAAAAAAAGAGCGAGAACGAGGAAATAAAAGTTCCGAAAGAGGTGTCTTACTTTCTCGCGGAGAACATAAAAACGAATATCCGCGAGATGGAAGGAGCTCTTATCCGCGTAGTGGCATACTCGAAACTTACCGGTAAAGAAATGTCGGCGGATCTCGCCCGCGAAGTGTTGAAAGGCATGATCCTTACCTGTTCAAGGAACATAACAATAGATCTTATACAAAAAAAGGTCTCCGGGTTTTACGGCGTTGAGCTAGCGGATATGAAGACAAAAAAGCGCTCCCGCGCCATCGCCTATCCCAGGCAGATAGCTATGTACCTCTCGCGGGAACTTACTGATTATTCTCTTCCTGATATTGGAGGTTTTTTCGGCGGCAGGGATCATTCGACCGTGCTGCACGCTTGTGATAAAATAAATAAGGAGCTTCGGGAAACAGAGCAGACCAGGACCGTGGTCGAGCAATTGACCCGTATTATAAAAGAATGACTGTTGATATCTTGTGGATAAGTCGCGCGGTCTCTTGTATCATGTTCTCCCCGGCGGGCTACAGGGTTATCCACAGGATATCATTAATGTAAGGTGTTGTAAAATAATGGGTTATATGGTTATCCACAACAAAACAGTTGACCTACTATAACTACGGATACTATTCTTTTAAATAGAGCTATAATAGCACACAGTTAATAAAACCAACATCGCATGGAGGAAAAATGGACTTTGTGATAACAAAAGACGCTTTGGTTGAAGGGATCCAGACCGTTCAGAACGCGGTTTCTCAAAAAAGCAGCCTGCCAATATTAAGCAACGTTCTTATTGAAACGGAAGGAAGCTATATTAAAATGACAGCGACGGACCTTGATATCGGTATATGCGCCACTATACCCGCCTCGGTCGAAACAGCCGGGGCCATAACAGTACCCGCGAGGAAGTTCTTTGATATTATAAAAGCTCTTCCGGATGACAGCCAGGTCTCGGTCTCAATGAAAAAGAATAATTTTATAAATATAAAAAGCGGAAAAGCGCAATTCAAAATAATAGGCCTTCCGAAAGAAGAGTTCCCGCAATTACCGGTCTTTAAGGACAAGGACTCCATAACCATAGGACAGAAAGTCCTGAAAGACATGATCACCTTAACGGATTTCGCCACAAGCAAAGACGACACCAGATATGTTCTTAACGGTACATATATGACGGTCAAAGGAGACGACATTATAATTGTAGCCACCGACGGAAGGCGCCTTGCCACGATAGAGAAGAAGCTTGAAAAGAAAACCCTTGTCGACAGGGCTGTTATAATCCCCACCAAGACCATCCAGGAAATAAAAAGAATGCTTCTTGATGACGGAGAGGTCCAGATAAAGTTCAGCGACAACCAGGTACTTTTTTCTTTTCCCGGATGCTTTGTGATATCCCGTTTAATCGAAGGAGATTATCCCAACTATAAAAAGGTAATACCCGAAAGGTCCCAGAAAGAGCTTAAAGTTGACCGCAACGAGTTCCTTAACGCGACCAAAAGGGCCAGTATATTCACAGACCAGGATTCAATGGCGATAAGGTTCAGCATAAAAAAGAAAAAAATGACCATATCAAAGAACACTCCTTATCTGGGTGAGGCCAGGGAAGAGATCGATATAGATTTTTCCGGCACGGCAGATATTGATATAGGATTTAACCCGAGATATCTTATAGATGTTCTCAAAAGCCTTGACCAGGAAACAATAACTCTTGAAGTTAACGACCCCAATAAGCCGGGGGTAATAAGAAGGGGAGAAGAGTACACCTATGTTGTACTCCCCATGCAGTTAACAGTGTAGAGAAAGATGAACGCCAGAAGACCAGACCATGTTAAAGGAGTGCTTGACGGCCTTTTAAAAAAATGGGAACAAACCCATGTAAAAAAAGGCGGGGCGGTAAAGGAAGCCTGGGGATATGCTGTGGAAAACAGCGCGAAAGAACACGCAAGACCGGTCAGCCTTAAAAACGGGATATTAATGGTGGTAGTCGAGGATACAAGCTGGCTTTACAAGCTTACACTAGATAAAAGGAATATCCTCGCAAGATTCAACGAAAAATACAGCGGCAGAAAAAAGCCGAAAGACATAAGGTTCAGGATAGCTTCTTTGGAAGACTGATACAGAAAGAAAGGAAAAAGGCCAATGGCAAAAACCAGAACAGAAAAACAGGAAAAACCACTTAAAAAAGATAAAAAATACGACGCCACTACTATACAGGTAATGGAGGGGCTCGAAGCGGTCAGGAAAAGGCCCGCCATGTATATAGGGGATACCGGTAGAAAGGGCCTGCATCACCTGGTGTATGAAGTTATGGACAACGCGATAGACGAGGTTATGGGCGGATATTGCGACCGAGTAGAGGTGACCATACACTCCGATGAAAGCATCACTGTAAAGGATAACGGCAGAGGCATACCCGTAGACATACATGAAAAAGAAAAGAAGCCGGCCGTTGAGGTTGTTATGACGACCCTGCACGCCGGAGGAAAGTTCGACCACCGGGTGTACAAGGTTTCCGGAGGGCTGCATGGTGTGGGTGTCAGCGTTGTTAACGCTCTCTCCGAATGGATGAAGGTGGAAGTAAAACGAGACGGAAAGATACACAGCCAGGAGTACCGAACAGGCAAGACGGCCTCAAAGCTTAAGACTTTCGGAAAATCCCAGACCACCGGCACGGCGGTTACGTTCCGCCCGGATGAAAGTATTTTCACCGAGACGAATATTTTCAGTTTTGATACCCTTGCCACCAGGTTCCGTGAGCTCGCGTTCCTCAATAGAGGCGTAAAGATAAAACTTGCCGATGAGAGAACAGACAAGGAAACAGAGTTCTTTTATAAAGGGGGCATAATATCTTTTGTCGAGTATATGAACGAAAAAAAGACGCCTCTTCATAAAAAAATAGTATATTTCGAGAAAGAGAAAGACCATGTGCGGGTGGAAGTCGCTCTGCAGTACAATGAGAGCTACGCCGAGAATATATACAGCTTTGTTAATAACATACCTACCACCGAGGGAGGAACACATCTTACGGGGTTTAAGTCAGCTCTTACCAGAACCCTCAACAGCTACGCTAAAGGGCGAGGTATCCTTAAAGGCGCGGCCATGTCAGGAGACGATGTAAGAGAAGGCATCACCGCGGTTCTTAATGTAAAGGTGCCTAATCCCCAGTTCGAAGGACAGACCAAGACCAAGCTCGGTAACTCCGAGGTTGAAGGGATCGTGGAAGCCGCCACGAACGAGCTTTTGGGGTCATTTCTTGACGAGAACCCTTCGATCGCGTCCGCTGTAACAAAAAAAGCGGTAACCGCGGCACAGGCAAGAGAGGCCGCCAGAAAAGCGAGAGACCTTACAAGGCGAAAAGGTGCTCTTGACAGCGGGTCTCTCCCGGGAAAACTTGCCGACTGTTCGGAAAGGGACGCGGCTCTTACGGAGCTTTATGTCGTGGAAGGTGATTCCGCCGGCGGCTCAGCTAAGCAGGGAAGGGACAGGCGATATCAGGCTATACTTCCTTTAAAGGGAAAGATCCTCAATGTTGAAAAAGCGCGGGTAAACCAGATGCTTAACAACGAAGAAATAAAGACAATAATCACCGCTCTCGGCGCGGGCATAGGCGACGAGTTCGATCCCTCAAAAATAAGGTACGGCAAGATCATAATAATGTGCGACGCGGACGTAGACGGTTCTCACATAAGGACTCTTATACTTACCTTTGTTTTTCGGCAAATGAAAGGGTTGATAGAAAATGAGCATATCTATATAGCGCAGCCGCCGCTTTACCGGGTGAAAAGAGGTAAAAAAGAAAGCTATATTAACACGGAAGCGGAGATGAAAACTTTTCTTATTGACCAGGGAGTGGAAGGTCTCAAGGTTGACAACATGGCGGATAAAAAGCAGATGACGCCCGCCAGATTGAGATCTTTGCTGGATCTTCTGACAAGATTAGAAAAGATCTCTCACGGGATAGAGAGAAGAGGGGTGAAATTCGGACACTATCTATCCCTAGCCCAACCCAAAACCCAGAAACTACCAATATACAGGGTCAAAGTGGGTGGAGAAGAAAGATTTTTATACAGCGACGACGAACTGTCCCATATTGCGCCCAAAACTAGAGGCAAGGGCAAGGACAACGGAGAAGAGAAAGAGATCAAGATAGAGGAAGAGGCTCGAGACGAGGAGGAGAACGCTATAAGCGTTCAGGAGTTTTATGAGGCAAAAGAAATAGAGAAGATATCAAAAGAAGTGGGCAAGTTCGATCTGCAGATAGCGGACTACGAACGCGAGGCTCCGGAAAAAGAAGAGCTATATGTAAAAAAGCCAAAGGGACAGGCGGGCAAGAAAAAAGACATAAAACCGGTATTCACCATAAACGAAACGGAAAAGATATATTCATTGCAGGGCCTTCTCTCGTACATTATGAAAGAAGGGGAAAAGGGGATAAGCATCCAGAGGTATAAAGGACTTGGAGAGATGAACCCCGAACAGCTATGGGAAACCACGATGGACCCGGAAAGGCGCACTCTCCAGAAGGTTACCATGGAGGACGCGGTAGAGGCCGACATGATGTTCACGGTCCTAATGGGGGATAATGTGGAATCGCGCAGGAATTTTATAATCGAGCACGCCAAGGAAGTTAAGAACCTGGACATATAAAAAAAGAGCCGCGAAAAATTAAAAGAGAAAGAGAAGGAAAAATATGTATACGATGAACGAGAAGATCATACCCGTACATATCGAAGATGAGATGAAGGATTCCTACATCAATTACGCGATGAGCGTAATTGTCGGAAGGGCCCTGCCGGACGTCAGGGACGGGCTTAAGCCTGTCCATCGCAGGATACTTTACGCCATGAAGGATATGGGAATAACTTACAACAGGGCCTACAAGAAAAGCGCCAGGATCGTAGGTGAGGTTCTTGGAAAATATCACCCCCATGGAGACAGCGCCGTTTATGACGCCCTTGTCCGCATGGTGCAGGATTTTTCGCTCAGATATCCGCTTGTTGACGGGCAGGGAAACTTTGGGTCCGTCGACGGGGACTCCGCGGCGGCAATGCGTTACACAGAGGCGCGTACGCATCGGATCACCGAATGGATGTTACGGGACATAGATAAGGAAACGGTCTCCTGGAGGGCGAATTTCGACGGCTCCCTGAAGGAGCCGGAAGTTCTGCCGGCGGTGCTCCCCAACCTTCTAATAAACGGCTCCAGCGGGATAGCCGTAGGCATGGCCACAAACATACCTCCCCACAATATAGGGGAAATAGTGGACGCGGTCTGCCACGTGGTAGACAATCCCGACTGCAGGATAGAGGATCTTCTAAAGATAGTCAAAGGGCCGGATTTCCCGACCGGAGCGCTTATCTGCGGACAGGACGGGATAAAGAGCGCCTACCGCACCGGCAGGGGCAGCCTGAAGATGCACGCCAAAGCCCACATAGAGCAGAAAAAGGGCGGCAGGGAAGCGATCATAGTTACCGAGATCCCGTACCAGGTGAACAAGACGCGTCTTATAACATCCATAGCGGACCTTGTGAAGAAAAAGAAAATAGAAGGCATACAGGATGTAAGGGACGAATCAGACAGAGACGGCATGCGGATAGTCGTGGAAGTGAAAAAAGGCCAGCCCGCGCAGGTAGTGATGAACCTTTTATACAAGCACACGCAGATGAAAGAGACCTTCGGGGTCATACTGCTGGCGCTGGTCGACGGCCAGCCGCAGGTGCTTAACCTTAAAAGGGTCCTGGAAGAGTTTATCCGCCACAGGAAAGAGATCATAGTTAACAGGACCAGGTATGACCTTGCCCAGGCGGAAGAAAGGGCGCACATACTTGAAGGCCTTAAGATAGCCATAAAGAATCTCGACGAGGTCGTAAGGCTGATCAAAAAGTCAGAAGACCCGGAGACAGCCAAGCTCGCCCTCATGAAAAAGTTCGCCCTGAGCGAGAGGCAGGCGCTGGCCATATTGTCTATGAGGCTGCAGCAGCTCACCGGCCTGGAGACAGAAAAGTTAGAAGCCGAATACCTGGAGCTTCTCAAGCTCATAGAAAAACTCAAAGGCATCCTTTCCAGCGAGAAAAAAGTTCTGGAGATAATAAAACAAGAAGAGGCGGAGATAAAAGAGAAGTTCGGGGACACACGACGCACAGAGATCACCGCCGCGGCCGAAGATATAGATATAGAGGACCTTATCGCGGAGGAGGACATGGTAATAACCCTGAGCCATGATGGATATATAAAACGCTTTCCGGTTTCGGGATACAGGAAACAGGCAAGAGGGGGCAAGGGAGTTACCGGGGCCAGGACCAAGGAGGAAGACTTTATAGAGCATCTTTTTGTCGCGTCCACGCACGACTACATGCTGATCTTTACCAGCGCGGGAAAACTGCACTGGCTCAAGGTGCATGAGATCCCCCAGGCGGGAAAGATGACAAAAGGACGGCCGATAGTGAATCTTTTGGGGTTGACGGCGCAGGAAAAGATAACGTCAGTTGTTCCGGTAAGGGAATTCAAAGAAGGAATGTTCGTTGTGATGGCGACCGAAGAGGGGAAGATCAAAAAGACAGACCTGGCGGCGTTCAGCAATCCCCGCAAGGGAGGCATAATAGCTATAACCCTCGAAAAGAAAGACAAACTCATAAGTTCCGTACTTTCCAACGGGGACGATGAGATCTTTATCGCGACTTCCGGAGGAAAGGCTATACGTTTTCACGAAAAAGGCATAAGGCCAATGGGGCGCAGCGCCCGGGGAGTCAAAGGGATCACTCTCAGGAAAAACGACAAGGTCGTCGGTATGGTAAAAGGCGCCGAAGGAGGGACGCTTCTCTCTGTTACCGAAAAGGGCTTCGGGAAGAAGACAGAGTTTTCCGAATACCGGCTTCAGTCAAGAGGCGGAGGAGGGGTCATAAACCTGAAGATAGTTGAAAAGAACGGCAAGGTTGTGGGCGTTAAGAGCGCCAATGATTCCGACGAGGTCATGCTTATTTCCCAGCACGGAATGATAGTAAGGGTCGCCGTCAGCGGGATAAGCACGGTAGGCAGGTCCACACAGGGAGTCAGGGTCATCTCCCTTAAAGCGGGAGATCGCCTTAACGCGGTCGCGAGTGTTGTCGCTAAAGAAACAGAAGAAGCGGTCGAAGACGGATCCGTAGAGTCTCCGGAGGCCTAAAAAAACAGTTGAAAACCTAAAAGGGATTTTGTACAATAATCCCCTCACGCGTCCCCATCGTCTAGCCAGGTCTAGGACATCAGATTTTCATTCTGACGACAGGGGTTCGAATCCCCTTGGGGACGCCATATATTCCCGAAAAATACCAGCCAAGGATAATACCCATGGACATAGAACACCTCTGGGAAAAAGCCCAGCGCAGAACAGAGATAATAAGGGGCAGGGTCAGGGCTCTTCCTACCTTCAGTTCAACCAAGGTGCCTTATGTTTTTCTTGGAGAATCCGTGGTCAACGAGGGCCACACCGTAGTGAGAAGGGGCAAGGTCCTGATAGAGAAGCCCATAATCGTTCTGCCCGAGGACATGCCGCAGTTCGAAGGGTTCGATATAGAGAAAGACCTCGACATAGAACAGGGGACCATGCAGATGTTCTTTTTAATGAGGGGGATAAGGTTCCCGTCTTTAAAATACAACAATACCGTTGACAAGCTCGACCTCAAGGAGGAGGGCCTTTCCAAGACGGCCTCAAAATACAAAAAGTCACTTGAAAGAAGAGAGAATGTCAACACGGCCCTCATTCTCGGTCCCGAGGATTGCTGGCAGTTCTCGATTCTTATTTATATGTCTATGTTAATAGGCAGATGCGCCAGAACCGATATAATGAACCTGCTTGAAAGAAGCGGCGGGGACTGACCCGGGAGAAAAGCGATGTGCGGGATCATAGGATATACAGGCAAAAAAGACGCGGTAAAGGTCATTTTAAAAGGGCTTTCGCGTCTTGAGTACAGAGGATATGATTCCGCCGGTATAGCCGTTCTTGAGAACGGCCGGCTCACGGTGAGAAAAAAACAGGGCAAGCTGCAGGTCCTCGCCGAAGACCTCAAGAAAAACCCCATAAAAAGCAGAACAGGTATAGGGCACACCAGATGGGCCACGCACGGAGTGCCGAACGACATCAACGCGCATCCGCATGTGGACGACAAGAGTGATATAGCCGTGGTCCATAACGGCATTATAGAGAATTACCGTGACCTGAAAAAAGAGCTGGTGAAAAAGGGGTACAAGTTCCGGTCCGACACCGACACAGAGGTAATAGCGCATCTGATAGGGCAGCAATACAAGGGAGATCTTTTAAAGGCGGTTATGGCCGCCACAGCTAAACTTGAAGGGTCATACGCTATAGCCGCTATTCACAAGGGCGAAAAGGGAAGGGTAGTAGGAGCCCGCAAGGACAGCCCTTTCATAGTAGGGGTAGGAGAAGGAGAGAACTATATAGCCAGCGATATCCCGGCGGTGCTCGATCATACGAAAAAAATAATTTATATCGAGAACGGCGAGACCGTAGACCTTTATGCCGACAAGCTGATCATATACAACAGAAAGGGCAAAAAGGTAACAAGGCGCCACACAGAGGTAGAGTGGGCAATAGACCAGGCGGAAAAAGGCGGATACAAGCATTTCATGCTGAAGGAGATCTTCGAACAGCCGGAGGTTCTCCGGGGTATATTCAAGGAAAGGATACTCCCCGGAGGAGAAGTGGGGTTCGATGAGCTGTCCATAAAAAGGTCCGCCCTGAAAAAAGTTAAGAACATAGCCATAATCGCCTGCGGAACGGCCTATCACGCGGGGCTTACCGCTAAATATATTTTTGAGAAAACAGTAAAACTTCCTGTGTGGGTGGACCATTCCAGCGAGTTCAGGTACAGGGACCCTCTTGTAAACAAAGACACTCTTGTTATAGTAATATCACAGTCGGGTGAGACAGCGGATACTCTGGCGGCGCTGAGAGAAGCGAAAAAACGCCGGGCACTGACACTTGCTATATGCAACGTTTTGGGGTCTTCCATCGCCAGAGAATCTGACGGCGTAATATACACCCATGCCGGTCCGGAAATAGCCGTGGCTTCCACCAAAGCATATACGGCACAGCTTGCGGTGCTGTATCTTCTGGCATACCACATGGCTTCTTTAAGGGGCGTTTTAGGTAAAGAGGAAGCAGGATATCTCGACGAACTCGCCAATCTCCCCCGCAAGGCGCGAACACTTCTTGAAGAGTACAGCCACAGAAACAATCCCATAGCCAGACATGCCGCCGATTTTCACAAATATTATCTGGCGAGGAACAACAAAAGCTGTTTTCTTTACCTGGCTCGTAATGTTAACTACCCCAATTCGCTTGAGGGCGCGCTGAAGCTAAAAGAGATATCTTATATAAGCGCCGAGGGATATCCCGCCGGAGAGATGAAACACGGTCCGATAGCGCTCATAGACGAAAACCCCTGGGTAGTGTGCATAGCGCCCGCGTCCGGGACACATGAGAAAATGCTGTCGAACATAGAAGAGATAAAGGCTCGCGGAGGGATAATCATCGCCATAGTTTCACGGGGAGATAAGTCTGTCCCCGGGGATGGGATAAAACACGTCATAGAGATACCGCGGGTCAAAGAACTGTTCTCCCCGGTGCTTGTAGTTCTGCCTCTTCAGCTTCTGGCATATTATGTTGCCGTGGAGTTCGGGTATGACATAGATCAACCCAGGAACCTGGCAAAATCCGTAACGGTGGAGTAGTAGTTGACCTGAGAGGGGCTATAGGATATAATAACCCCGTTTTTTGAGAGAGAGACGGGCGCTTAGCTCAGCTGGTCTAGAGCGCTACCCTTACAAGGTAGATGTCATAGGTTCGACTCCTATAGCGCCCACCAAATTTTGCGAACGCAAAATTTGGTCCTGAGGGTGCGACCAGGAGGGAGCAACCGAAGGGC
>CAYVIW010000062.1:0-6696 GCA_964451815.1 uncultured Planctomycetia bacterium
TAACTATGCTTTCGCCAACCTGATAAGGATCGGAATCAACCGCTTACCTTTTCCTGACTTGCTCCAGCCACCGGTTAAAATCGCCGGTGAACTCCTCAAGACCACGTTTTTCGATCTCCGAGTACAATAAGAACTTTTTCCTTAATATCGCGTATATTTCATCTATGTTTCCTGAACTATGCTCCTCTTTCAAAGGTGTTACGCCGAGCACTGTGTCGCTTTTTCCGTCCCAGACGGCATTAACGGGGAAACCCGCATTCCCGAGAGCTGTGTCCCACGTAGCGTCCAAAAGCACCCATTTACCATCAAGAAAGACCCGACAGGCAAGGTGATATGTGACGGGTAACCCGCTTGCCTTGCTTAGAATATTATAGGGATAATCCAACTTCAGGTCTTTCCAGTAAAATCCGTAAAGGCAATTTGCGGTTTTAAAACCGAGTTTATCACACATCCACCTCAAAAGATAGTGTTTGGGGAAGCATGAGCCCCTCCCGTCCGCCAGCATCCGCGAAGCCCCCTTCTTAACGCTGAAATGCCCCGGATCCACATAGTAAGGGATATCCCTTATCCCGGCAAAAACAGCCGCGAGAACCTCTCGCCCGGAAAGACCTTCTGTCCACTTACTGAAAGCTTGCTCTATTAAGTCCATAAAGACACAAATATCCTTATCGGCTGATCTCTTCCCACGCGAAAACTTTATCGGCGGGTCTAACCGGGAACGGGATCTCGACTCCCACGTCCTGCCCCGGGCGCATCGACTCAACAAGCTTGTGTTCAACTTCCATACGGCCGGCTTCAAAGAACGCCGCCGGCGTCCTGGCACCGGAAATAAGTATCCTGTCACCCTTTTTTATCCCGCGGCTTTCGACCGTGATCTCCGCGACGCCTATCTTTTTGTAATATTTTTTCACCTTTCCTATATATATCTTCTCGTAATTCTTTCGAGGCTCTCCTCCGAGATCATTCGGCCGACCGGCGAAAAACCCGCCGGTAAATCCTCTGTTAAAACTTCCCGACAGCCTCTTGAAAAGATTCTTCTTCAGATCCAGCGTAAGCTCACCCCGCGCGAAAGCATCGATAGCCTCCCTGTAAACAGCCGTAACGCATCCCACGTATTCAGGCGGACGCATCCTCCCCTCTATCTTGAAAGCGTTTATGCCGGAAAGTATCAGTTCGTCAAGGAACATGACCGTGCAAAGGTCTTTTGCGCTTAAAACATAATCCCGACCAAGAACATACTCGCATTCCCCGCCTGTGTCGGTATCGGTTATCAGGTATTCACGCCTGCATGGCTGAAGACAATCGCCCCTGTTAGCGGAGCGTGAAAATGTTTCCTGAGACAAAAAGCATCTACCCGACACGCTCACGCACATGGCCCCGTGAATAAAGGTCTCTATCCCGCAATCCATACCGCTTTCGCGTATCCTGGCGGCGATATCCGATACCCCCTCAAGCGAACATTCCCTGGCAAGCACCGCCCTCTTCACGCCCAGCCCGTTATAGACTTTGAGCGCCTCAAAATTAGAAACGCTGGCCTGAGTCGATAGATGCGCGGTCAGACCATGTTTAGCCGCGAGAGAAAGTACGGCCATGTCCCAAAGAATGACCGCGTCCACCCCGGCCGAAGCGGCCTCATCGAGCAAGCGATCGACCTTTTGGGTCTCACCTTCGTGGATCATGACATTGAGGGCAAGGTAGCCTTTCCTTCCTTCCGAACGCAGAAAGTCCATGATCTTCTTCAACTCGAGCATATCGAAATTCCGGGCCGAGTGCCTCATATTGAGGCCCTTTACCCCGAAATAAACCGAGTCAGCGCCCGAGGCCACCGCGCTTGAAAGAGAAGACCAGTCTCCCGCCGGGGCCACAAGTTCGGGAACCGGCAGATCTTTTCCCGTGAGTCCGTGAGTTTCCATAAATGTCATTATAGCCCCCCAGCGTGACATTTTCAACTAAAGCAGATCAAAACTGTCAATCCAGAGTTACAACTCACCGGAGATGAGGGGCAAGGACCGGGATGTCTCACGGGGACGTACGATTTTCCCTGCGAGGAGATCGTCCTCAACGTTCCGTTCGCAACCCGCCCTCGTCATAATATCGCGGGGTGGGACCATGCTTGCTCGCTTCACGGTGCCCCGTGAGACCTCCCGGTCCTTGCCCCACCCCTGTGGCTGTAAATATGTTTTTGCTAAGAAAGTGTTTTTGATATATTATATAGTTATGACCAGACTGGTGCTTTTGAGACACGGTGAAAGTGTATGGAATCGGGAGAACAGGTTCACGGGATGGACCGATGTTGACCTCTCGCGGGAAGGGATACTGGAAGCCGGAAAAGCCGGAGACATCCTGAAAGAAAAAGGTTTCTCTTTCGATATCGCTTATACTTCCCTACTGAAGAGAGCTATCAGAACATTGTGGATAACACTCGACCGGATGGACCTGATGTGGATACCGGTCCACCGGTCCTGGCGGCTCAACGAAAGGCACTATGGCGCCCTGCAGGGCCTTGACAAAAAAGAAACAGCCGCTAAACATGGAGAAGAACAGGTCCACAAATGGAGAAGAAGCTATGACACGTCTCCGCCGCCGCTTGAAAAGACCGACCCCAGATACCCCGGTAATGACACAAAGTACAAAGACCTCAGCGAGGATCAATTGCCTGTTTCTGAAAGCCTTAAGGATACGGTGGCAAGAGCCATTCCTTACTGGCATGAGATAATAAGCGCCGATATACGCGCAGGGAAACATGTCATTGTGGCCGCGCACGGCAACAGCCTGCGGGCGCTCGTGAAACATCTCGACGGCATCTCCGACAGCGACATATCGAACCTGGACATTCCCACAGGCATACCGCTTGTATATGAAATGAGCGATACGGTCCATCCGATCAGGCATTATTATCTTGGTGACCCGGCGGAGATAAAAAAAGCCGCGGAAAAAGTAAAGAACCAGGCAAAAAACAAGTAGGAGGAAACCATATGGCTATAGACCTGAGAACTATACTGGGAGAAGACTATGAATATCTGATGGCGCATGAATGCCGGACCATACCCAAGGACAACCTGCATCTGCCAGGGTCTGACCACATAGACCGTATATTCGGCATATCCGACAGGCCGAAAAAGGTTATAGCGTCACTGAAAAGAATGTTCTCCCACGGGAGGTTAAAAGGCACCGGCTATCTTTCGATCCTTCCGGTAGACCAGGGCATAGAACATTCAGCCGGAGCTTCTTTCGCGCCCGAAAGCGCGTATTTTGATCCCGAGAACATCGTAAAACTGGCAATAGAAGGCGGATGCAGCGCGGTTGTCTCCACCCTCGGCGTCCTCGGCATGGTATCAGGTAAATACGCCTCGCGCATACCGTTCATTGTAAAGATAAACCATAACGAACTGCTTTCTTACCCTAATTCTTATGACCAGAGACTCTTCGCGACCGCGGAACAGGCATACAACATGGGCGCTGCCGCTATAGGCGCCACTATATATTTCGGCTCACCTGAGTCTCGTAGACAGATAGAAGAGATATCCGACGAGTTCAGCCGCGCTCACGAACTGGGAATGTTCACTGTTCTGTGGTGCTATCTCAGAAATGACGCCTTTAAAAAAGACGGCATCGACTATTCCACCGCGGCGGACCTCACGGGACAGGCCAATCATCTGGGAGTCACCATAGAAGCGGACCTTATCAAGCAGAAACAACCTGTAAATAACGGCGGATTCACAGCGTTAGATTTTGGAAAGACCTCGCCGCTGGTATATGAAAAGATGTCTTCAGACCACCCGATAGATCTTACCAGGTACCAGGTAGCTAACTGCTATATGGGCAGGATAGGACTGATAAATTCCGGAGGGGCTTCGGGTGAAAACGATCTCCAGCAGGCCGTAAAAACCGCTGTCATAAATAAAAGAGCCGGAGGCACAGGCCTTATCTCGGGACGAAAAGCTTTCCAGAGACCGATGTCCGAAGGAATAAAGATCTTAAACGCTATACAGGACGTTTTTCTTTCAGAAGAAGTTAAAATAGCCTGAGGCGGGAGAGTAATATATATCCCCTTACTCCGCGGGACCATTCTGTGGCAGAAAAAACAGGAAACGGGAGCCCTTACCATACTCGGACTCTACACCTATCCAACCTCCATGACTTTCCACTATCGTTTTTGATATGGCCAAGCCGAGACCTGTGCCTTTTTCGCGTCCACCGGTGCCCACCATCGAGAAGCTTTTGAAAAGTTTACCGATATCTTTTTGTTCTATCCCGATACCCGTGTCTTCCACCGAGACCATAACTCCTCCTTCCGCCTTACCGGTAGCGGCAATGACACTGCCTCTGTCGGTGAACTTTATGGCGTTGGAAAGAAGGTTCATGATCACCCGGTTTATAGCCCGGCTGTCGCAATTGACCAGAGGCAGGCCTTCTTCCAGCCTCATATCGAGACCGATGGCTTTTTTCCCGGCGACCGGCCCAAGGTCTTCGCAAGCGCCCCGGACAATATCGTTAATGTCAGTCTTTGTCATGGAGAATATCATCCTGCCGGAGGAGAGTTTCTGATAATCCAGAATATTGTCCACAAGGCTTTCCAGTTTATCCAACCCGCTTCTGGCTATGTCATACAGGCGTTTCTCGTCAGGGGTCATACTGCCGGATCTTTTATCCATGATCAGATTGAGGCTCTCTTTAACGACCGAAAGAGGGTTCCGTATATCGTGGGAAACGCTGCTGACGAACTCGTCCTTCAATGCCTCGATTTTTCTTATGTCGGTTATGTCTTTCGCCACATGCACAGAACCTGCGACCTCTCCCTTATCGTCAAATATCGGTGATGTGGTCACAAGAAGAGGCCGGCCGGCCTCTTTATCGTCGATCTCTCTCGAATGCACGGTCTTATCTTTAAGCGTGGCTTCGAACGGACATCCCGGCCAGGGGCTGTCGCTTTTATGGATGACCTCGTAGCATTTTTTACCCACTATATCCTCGGCCTTCATCCCGATAAAATCAGCAAAAGCCTTATTGGCTTTTGTTATAGTAAAATCTTTATCCTGAATAAAAACAAGGTCCTCTATAGCGTTGAAGGTCCTCTCCCATTCTAAGGCAAGGCTATTCGTTTTTTCTCTTTTTTGGTCTGTCATGGTTTTTTAGAAAACGTTCGTTGCTGATCGGGAAAGGAAACCGCACGAAAGCTTTATTTTTTGATGAGTTTTTTTATCCTGGATATAAGCTCCCCGTCATCGAAGGGCTTGACCAGGTAATCTACCACACCTTCCACCTTAAAGAGATCGCTCATGCCGGTCTTGGCGGTGGTAACTATAACGGGGGTGTCTCCTATATCCCCATCGAGGCGAAGCTCCCTGATCATCGTGTAGCCGTCCTTGCCGGGCATTAATATGTCGAGAAGGATCAGATGAGGCCTGAAGCTCCGAGCCTTCTTGAGACCCTCCTGGCCGTCAGTAGCGGAATCCACATCATACCCCTCATTCTCGAGCCTTATCTTGATCATCTGTATGAAATCGGGCTCATCGTCCACTATCAGTATTCTTCCCTCCGCCATATTGCCTTCCTTATGCTGTCTTTTCGGGTCTTAGGTATGCCTGTACTCTTCCAACTTTTTCTTTATGCTGTCTCGATGTCTTTTTGTGGCCGCGACAACGCCTGAGATAAAATCTCCGACACTTTTATGCTCCGGCACGAACACCTCAAAAAATGATCTATCCAGCACGTTTTGCTCAAACTCAAAGCTCAGGGATAAAGCTTCTTCTATGTTGATCTTATTTTGTTTTGCCCCTGCTACTTTCTGCCTGGCCCATTCCACAGAGGTCTCGATCTCTTCCAATGTGAATCTCCGATCATCAAAAGAGGACTGTCCCTCGGCTACGCCGGCACCCAGCATACGTATAATTGCCGCATGGTCCTTTTCCTCCCTGGCTATAGCGAACCAGAATTCGCTTTCTTCCGGGAACTTTTCAGCGAAAAAAGTATACAGCTCGTTGGCCAGATCCTCTATTTCGACAAGATAACGTATTATTTTGAAACGATCAGTCGACATTTCCATTGGTCACCCCAAGCGCGGCATAGAACGATCCGATCAGCGCCTTTAAATATACTATACCCCATAGCGTTCATATTGGCAATGTCGCAATTCTAAAGAGGTATGCTCTTCCCCTTCGCCATGCGATTTTTCACGGATTCTCATATATGGACTTCCACAATACGCACCACGTACTTCATCACGCCAATAAAAAGCCCCTGCAAACATTAAGTTTACAAGGTCTGATTGTGTCGTCCCCGGACCGAAAACCAGGCCCGAGCCTACGCCGAAGCTTTAGCGAAAGAGGAAGTCCGGGGAGGGCCGCAGGGTCCGGGGCGGGGACGAATACCGGAACGGATTTTCCGCACAAAAATGCTTTTTTGTACGGAAAAGAAGCGGAGGTATAAAGGGATCGTCTCCCATGCTAAAGTTTTTTACGATCCCTTCTCACAATAAAAAACTCTCCGGCTGCCGAGATAGGAGAGTTTTTTATTGTGGCGTCCCCGGACCGATTCGAACGGTCGGCCTACTGCTTAGGAGGCAGTCGCTCTATCCATCTGAGCTACGGGGACGCGAGAGAGAATTTTTTGTTCTGATATACTCTGCCGTGCCATCTCAAAGTGCCGGTTTTTCGCGGAAATGGAGACCGGCCGAAACCACATTATATTCGATTT
>CAYVIW010000063.1:0-7352 GCA_964451815.1 uncultured Planctomycetia bacterium
TATACTGTATTTAGGTAAGATAGGGCTCAGTGACGTGGGAATGGCAAAAGAACTGTTCGATGACGGTTTTCTCAAGAGCCCCGCGTATCTGCCTGAAAAATTGAAAGACCGGACGCGGTAGAGCTGTATCGGTCGTAATAAAAACTCCACAGCGGGGATAAGGACAATGAACTCCATTGCCGAATATTTACGTGAAAGGTACGGCCCCTGGGGTTGGATGGGACAGAGGGCCCATGACGCCGAAGGGATCAACCGCCAGTTGCCGCTTGATCTCATAATAAGCTGTGATCACGGGAGGGAGCTGCCTTTTTTCTTCAGGGAAGAAGATGTTTTCTCGGTGGAGAAGATGAAGGGCAGGCGAAAGGACTGGTCCAACGAGGACCTTTCCGCCAGCATGAAAGGCCCGCTCGGGCGCGAGATCCGCGAAAAATGGTTTTCGCCCGGGAAACCGGCGAGCCTTCTTTGCTACAGGTCCATAAAAAGCCTGGAGAGCCCGGCGTCAGGAGCCCGTATTTTCGCCGCCGCCGAAAGGCTCAAGCGCCGTTTTGACAACAAGATACTGTTATACCGGAACATGGATAAGCTGGGTCTACCCCGGATAGATTCCATTATAGACACTCCGGGCAAACGTTCGTTCAGTGAGCTGAGAAAAGAGTTCGGTATGCCGTTCGTAGTGCAGTTCCCTTACGGTTCGAGCGGGAGCTCTACGCATATAGTCAGGACGGAAAAAGAATATAACACCATAAGGAAAAAATATCCTTCATCGTCCGCGGTCCTTCGCAGGTTCATAAACGGATTTTCTCTTAATGTTAACGCGGTGGTGTCCGGACCGCCCGGACAGACAAGGGTGCTCTGCTGTTATCCCTCGGTGCAGATAACGGGTCTAAACGAGTGTTCTAATTCCAGGTCCGCTTATTGCGGCAACGATTATACATCTTCGGCGTTACTTGATAAAGATATAATGCGAGAAATGAAAAGCCAGGTCGGGATAGCGGGCCGTTGGATGGCATCGGCCGGATACCGCGGCGTCTTCGGCATGGACTTTGTGGTGAAGGAGAATTCCGTATACACTGTTGAAATAAATCCCAGGTTCCAGAATTCGACCTCAATGCACAACACGCTTTCGGGTATGAAGGGGTCCGGGGAAAAGGCTGTTTTCTTTCTGCATATAGCGGAGTTCCTGCGGGATAAAGACGAAAAGATGAGAGCTTTTGCTGAAAAGTTCACCGAAGAGGAGCTTATGGACCCTGTGCGCGGTTCTCAGATAGTCATGCACAACAGGATGAAAGAGGGCATAGTAACAGGTTCTTGCGAGCCCGGCATATACAGTCTGCGGGAGGGGCGTCTTGTTCACATCAAAATCTCCACGTCCATCGCGGATTGCGTGTCTTCATCCGAGGTGCTGATAACCTGCGGGGTTCCCCGGAAGAACATCGAGGTAGCGCCCAACGCTCCTTTGTGCAAAATACAGTTCCTTGGACCGGCGCTTGACTCGTCCAACCTTAAAAGGTTCACGCCGGAGGCAAAAAGAATGATCGCGGAAGTATATAAAAAGCTTTCCGTACGGGAAACTCAGAAGGCGGCTTCACGGTCCATCTGAACGGGCCTTTGACCAGAAAGGGTAAAAATGATAGAGCGAGATCCTATTTATTACGTTACAGGTTATAAGGGAGATGATCCCTATGAAGCACCTTTTTATCTAAGGTCACTGGTCTTTGACGGCAAAGACGGGGATGTCAACTCTTCATTGATCAGGGCCTTCAACGAGCATATTAAAGGCGGGGAAAAATATGCCGGACAGGCCTTAAACCTTCCGGGTATTGACAGGGGCCTTCTGCCCGCGAGGATAGTAATAGTCAACGCTTCGCATGATAACCTTCCTACCTCCTATGAGACCGCGCGGATATTCGAGGACTATTTAAAAGAAAAAGATCTCAATATAGGTGTAAAGGTAGTGAACGACAGGGAAGAACTTGTTACCGAGGCCGGATGTAGTGATGGATTCGCGCTTGTTATAAGCCAGTGCGTTGACAGGAACGTATATAACGTGGCTCTTTCTGAGGCGCTCGAGAAAGAGGGAACGGTTACGGTGCCCGGCAGAGTAACGGCCCCGGGAAGCGTTTTTTCGGATAAGGATTCAACCTACCGGTTGCTTTCCGACAGCGGCAAAAAATGGGATAAGGTGGCCAGGTACCGCAAAGTGTCCGTAGAGGGAAAAGATACCCCTGGCGTAGTAAGGGGTATCTTTGAGGCGATAGATGAACTTTCCCGTGAAACGGGAGATAAAACTTTTTTTGTAAAACCCCATGAAGGCGGGGGAGGCCTTGGAGGGTTCCGGATAACCAGGGCCGGACAGGGCTACATAATACCGGATCTTTCCAAGGTTTCCGGGGACATATCGGAGGTGCACCCGACTTTTATCGATATCGACACCTCCAGCGAGGCCAGGATGAGGGAACTTTTATGGATATACCGGCTCTTTGCCGCCGATGAGCTGATGTCCGCGAATTATCTTAAGATAAGACTGCCGGTAACGGGTGCCGGGGGAGCGGAAGATCTCAAAGTTCTCCGGGAATATCTTGAAGGGTCCAGAGAAAAAAGGTCCAAGAAACTTTCGGGCATGATAATGGCGCCTGAAAAAGCCGAAAAGACCCTTGTCCGTGCCATCGATATATTTGAGACCAAATTCGAAAAAAGATACACGCCTCTTGTTAACGAGCATATGGATTTCGGTCTGTGGGGCCTGAGAGCTCATTACAGGCTTTCCCGCCGGGGGGCTGTTCTTGAGGCCATGTACCACAGGATATTCCAGCTCGCCTTTACCGAAGAAGGCCTTGGGTATCTGGGGTCCGACAACATATCCAACAAGCAGACGGGTGACCTTGAGATATTGAGGCTCGGTCCGGTTAACAGGATAATGCTCGATTCGATCGGGGGAGAAGAAGCGCTTTTCGATACTCTGGAAAAAGGCGCTGACGCGTTAATGGAACTTGCGCGGCTTGTTCCCCAGGGGCACGAAGGTAAAGTGCCGATCCGCGTGCAGCTCGACCTGGCGGCGTTATCGCGCCGTATAGGCGAAGGCAATGCCGATACCGCGCGCGGGCTTTGTCTGGCTTCCAGATGGACCGATTTTGTGGCTTCCGCGCGAGAATGGCTGGAAGACAGTCTTGCCTATTACGCGTGGAAGAAAAAGACGGAGAAACAGTAATATGGGTTCGGTATTGATCGTTGTTCTTTCCGCTGTGGCGCTGGCTTCGGCTTACAGGTTTTACGGCAGGTTCATTGCCGAGAAAGTGTTCCGCGCCGATCCCTCGAGGCCCGTCCCCAGCGAAGAGCTGAGAGACGATATAGACTATGTCCCTACCAATAAAGAAGTGCTTTTCGGACATCACTTCGCTTCCATAGCCGGCACAGGGCCCATAGTGGGGCCGGCTATAGCGGTTATATGGGGCTGGGTCCCCGCCCTCGCGTGGATAATCCTCGGTTCTATTTTCGCCGGGGCGGTACACGATTATGGGGCCCTCATAATATCCACGCGCGGAAAAGGTAGGTCCATAGGCGAGATATCCAGAGACCTGATAAGCCCCAGAGTAAGGACGCTTTTTCTCTTTATAATATTGTTCGCTTTGTGGATAGTTGTGGCCATATTCGGTATGGTCATGGCCATTATTTTTCAGATGTATCCCCAGTCTGTCTTTGCGGTATGGATCCAGATACCCATAGCTGTTGCTTTAGGATGGTTCGCGAGGCGCAGGGGTGGGGGCATCACGGCCATGTCCGTTATAGCCGTTATTCTGATGTATGCTTCAATAATTATAGGCGTACACTTTCCTTTAAGCATGCCGTCCATCTTCGGTCTTTCTTCGATGTCTATATGGATAATAATACTCTTCGCCTACGCTTATGTGGCTTCGGTATTGCCTGTATGGGCGCTTTTGCAGCCCAGGGACTACATAAACTCACATCAGCTTCTGGTGGGGCTCGGAGCCATAACTCTTGGTGTATTTTTAGCCAGACCCCAGATAGTGGCGCCGGCTTTGCAGCTTGCGCCCGAAGGGGCTCCGCCGATACTGCCATTTCTTTTTATAACCGTGGCCTGCGGGGCGATATCGGGATTCCACGCTCTTGTGAGTTCCGGCACGACTTCCAAACAGCTTAAGAACGAGGAAGATATCCATTTTGTGGGGTTCGGCGGGATGCTCACGGAGGGCTTTCTGGGAGTGCTGGTCCTGGTGGCTGTTGCCGCCGGCATAGGCATGGCTGCTAAGGGAGCGGGCGGCGAGTTTCTGAGCGGCGCGGCGGCCTGGCAATACCACTACTCGAGCTGGGGAGCGGCGGATGGCCTTACGGCAAAAGTTACGGCGTTCGTTAACGGCTCGGCCAACATGCTCGGCGCTCTCGGCATACCTTTGAAGTATGGCCAGGCGATGATAGGTGTGCTTGTCGCTTCTTTCGCGGGGACAACACTTGATACCGCCACCAGGATACAGCGGTACGTAGTAACAGAGATGGCCGAAGAATATAAAATAAAACCTCTAAGGCACAGGTATGTAGCGACCGCTTTTGTGGTAGCTGCCGCCGCTTTTCTGGCGTTCTCGCAAGAGGGCGGCACGGGAGCCCTTTTACTCTGGCCGCTTTTTGGCACCAGCAACCAGATACTCGCGGGCCTGGTTCTACTTGTTATCACGGTTTATGTTTTTAAGACCCGTCGGGCCATGGCCTGGTATACGGGAATACCTATGCTATTGATGATAATATTGTCAAGTTGGGCTATGATAGTCAGCCTTGACAATTTTTTCAGGACCGGGTCTTATTTCAGGTTCGTTATGGGGATCTTTCTGCTTATTTTTGTAGTATGGATGATCGTAGAGGCGGTGATCTGCGTGATCAGAGCTCGGAAAAGGGTGTAGCGCGTGGTTTTTAGGCAGGAGGCCGAAAGTCGGACAGATACCCATGTTTAGGTTGTAACTTGTTGATATGCAGAGGTTTGGATAAAGCGTCTGGGATAGGAGGGGGTGCGGCTTCGCCGCTGGTTCTCGTCCTTAAAAGAGTGTGGCGCGCCCGGCACTTCGCGGGCTATAAGACTCCTGTGGCAGCGTTATTTACGCCCGCTCAGTATCAAACCTTGCACAGGCAAGGTTTGTCAGGACTTCGGAGGGGGTGCGGCTTCGCCGCTGGTTCTCGTCCTTAAAAGAGTGTGGCGCGCCCGGCAGGACTCGAACCTGCGACCAACTGGTTCGAAGCCAGTTGCTCTATCCAACTGAGCTACGGGCGCGGATACGATAAAGATTATCAGTTAACACGTTAAAAGTAAAGGGGGAAATACACTATGTCAAGCCACATGATCCCGGAGGAAAAGGTTAGCCAGGTACATGACAGGCTCGTTGATGGGATACGCGAATATATGTCATCAAATGGCTTTAAAAGTTGCGCTGTGGGACTTTCGGGGGGGATAGATTCGGCTGTTGTGTGCTGTCTGGCGGCGAAGGCCGCGGGGTCGGAGAACGTAACAGCCATCTATATGCCGTCGAAATATTCATCCGAAGAAAGCGGCCGGCTTGCCGGCAGGCTCGCCGAAAACGCGGGTGTGGAATTCAGGACCGTACCTATATCCGATATATACGACACATATCTCGGCACTCTCGAAAAACAGCTTGGGGGAGATGAATCCTCCCTTATCGAGATATACCACCAGAACCTTCAGGCCAGGATACGCGGCAACATACTTATGGCGTTCTCGAACAGGTTCGGCCACCTTGTTCTTGCTACAGGCAATAAGAGCGAGAGCATGATGGGATACTGCACTCTTTACGGGGATACGGTCGGGGGGCTTGCCGTGATATCAGATGTGCTGAAAGCGGGTGTTTACCAGATCGCGGACTATATAAACCGTGAAAAAGATATGATCCCCCGGGCTATAATCGATAGGGCCCCTTCCGCGGAGCTTAAGCCGGGCCAGAAAGACCAGGATACATTGCCGCCGTACGAAGTGCTTGATGAGTTTCTTCACCTTCATCTTGAGGAAAAACTTTCCCCCGAGGAGCTACGGTCCAGGGGATTTTCGGACGATGTCGTAGACAATATCATGAACGCCATAGAACAAAGCGAGTACAAGAGGAGACAGTGCCCGCCCGGCATAAAAGTGTTCTGAGGAGCCGGGTCAACATAATGCTTGAAAAAATATCTGAAAAGTATATATTAGTGAACTGACAAAGCAGTTGACTTTTAACACGGGAGTTTACCATGGCGAACGAAACAGTATTCAAAAGATATAAAGGCAATCCCATAATAACCTCAAGGAACGTGCCGCGCGCTAACAGTATACACAACAGCGCGATAGTGCCTTTTGGTAAAGAATACGCCGGTGTTTTCAGGGTTGATGAGATAGATTTCAACTTTACGATGCATGTCGGGTTCAGCAGGGACGGCATCCACTGGGACATAGACCCTGACCCCGTAAAGATGGAATGTTCCGACGAATATCTGAGAATAACTGAGAGGACCTATGACCCGCGGCTTACGAAGATAGGCGATATATATTATTTCACGTGGTGCCTGGATTCCCGGCAGGGGCCTGTTATCGGAATGGCCACCACAAAGGATTTCAAGACCTTCCGCCAGCAGGAGAACCTTACCCTGCCGTCTAACCGTAACTGTGTGATATTTCCCAGAAAGATCAACGGCCAGTTCGCCATGTATTCAAGGCCCAGCGATATGGGGCATACGCCTTTCGGGGCCATGTTCTATTCTACCAGCCCCGATATGGTCTATTGGGGCAATCACAGGTTCGCGTTCGAGACCGTGAGGTCCAGCTGGCAGTCGACAAAGATAGGTCCGGGCCCGGCCCCCATAGAGATCGAGGACGGTTGGCTGCTTATTTACCACGGTGTGTGGACCAGCTGTAACGGCTATCTGTACTATGCCGGCGGGGCTATAATGGACAAAGACGAGCCGTGGAAGGTACTTTACCGCACCAAAGATTATCTGCTCGCCCCTACCGAGAGCTATGAAAGAGTGGGAGATGTGCCCAATGTCGTTTTCCCGTCTTCGGCGGTCATGCTCGGTGATACAATAAGGCTGTATTACGGCTGCGCCGATACCTGTGTGTCGATCGCCGAGGCCAAAATGGATGAGCTGATACACTTTATAAAGACTCATAGCCTGTAGTTTTTTGCCAGGGGCAAAGCCCAGCTCGGGTAGATCAACCTTATTGTTTTGGCCAGGTTGATCTGAGATCTTTAATCGCTAACTTGGCCGGACATGTACCTTAATCTTATTATTATATCCTTGCATACTTTTTGGCCCCTGTGTTATAATACGCTCGCTTATTAGAGCGGTGCCCGCATAGCTCA
>CAYVIW010000064.1:0-5877 GCA_964451815.1 uncultured Planctomycetia bacterium
ATGTACATGTTCAGGTGCTGGCCGAAGAGGATCCAGAGGGCGCTATAGCGTATGTGTACACATACTATGAGGACACCGATTTAGTCGCGCAAAAAGAACTATACGCTACTGCGGATTACTCCGATCCCTCAAATCCGACATATGACGATTTTATTAAGACATACGAGTATACGGAAACTCATTATTATGAGTATGTCTATTCGGGGATAGAGCCCACCAGAATTATACAGAGGGACAAGAGACTTGTATCCAATGGCGACCTCGTAGAGACCGTTACTTACTACGATAACACGGCCAACCGTATGCATGAGAAGATATATCCGACGTCACTGGATAACCCGGACGGGACCGATCTTTATTATGAGTATGAGGATGAGAATTTCGCCGATAATCTCGGCCGCCTCATTACCATACAGAAGTCCGACGGGACGGTCGAGAAGATAGTGAGTTTCTGGGATGGGACCGCCAACAGGAAGAAGCAGGAAAACTATACCGATTTCCCCGGAGATGGCGGGAACTGGACAGAAACCAACTGGTTCTTTGAGAACAGCGGGTTTATGAGGAAAAAGCTTTTAAGTTCGGGGGAGGCCGGTATATATTTTGATGTGGCTGGGTGGAAACTTGAGACTTTCTGGACAGCAGACGGTACGCACATCACGCATTGGGCGACTGTGGAAAATTTTGACGCGGAACGTCCGACATGGTACATGACTGTTGGGTCTGTCCTGGCGGCATACTCTTATTGGGCAACTACCGGCAACCCGAAGTACAAGGATGTGTATGAGTGGAATGGAAGTGACTGGATATATAAAGAGACAGCCTCCTATCAAGAAAACACTGAATGGGGTTGGGCTGGCTGGGTATCCGGGCCCAAGAATCCCGAACCGGTCATACCCGAAAAGCCCGCGGCGACCGATGTTGAGTCATTGATACCGGGCTCTGACATGCTGCCCGTGATGAACGACGATATAGTCGCGCCCGAAAGCATGCAGGAGTTCTTCAGCGGCGTTGAACACCTTAAAGCAAGCGCTTCGGGCGAGGGTATAACGGTAGCGGTCATAGATTCAGGTATAGACAAGAACGCGGTATCAAGCGATATTACGGCAAGTTATGACTTTGTGACGGGTTCGGATGTTTTTGAGGATACTATGGGCCACGGCACCAGGATGGCCGAGGTTATAAACCAAACCGCCTCTGGCGCGTCACTTATGGACCTGAAGGTATTTGACGAAGACGGCGAGACCTCTTCGAGCAGGGTAGCCGAGGCGATACATTATGCCGTGGATATGGGCTCGAGAGTGCTTTCTATGTCTTTCAGCCTGTTCCCGATAAGCGACCAGCTCGAGAGCGCGATAAACTACGCTTTTGACATGGGCGCTATTCTTGTAACGGCGGCCGGTAATTCGTCAAGCCGGATACTTGAGGCGAGTCTTGCCGCACAGGACAAGGTGATAACCGTGGGGTCTGTGAACAGTGACGGGAGCATAACAGCCTGGAGCAATTACGGCAGCGAGATAGACCTTTACGCCCCATGGGACGTTATTACTTTTAACGATGAGAACGGCGCCGAGGCGGGGACGTCGTATTCGGCGGCTTTTGTTTCGGGTCTGGCGGCGCTTATACTTGAGGAGAATCCCGGGTATACAGCGAGTGATGTGCTTACGGATCTTGAGCTTCTTACCTCGATATTTGAGAGGGAAGATGACCTTTCGGCATCTAACGAGCTGGAAGAGGGCGCCCCGGGCGGCGTTAATATCGATGAGGTGGTTTCTATGTATGAGGCCCAGAGGAGCAACAGGGCTCAGTTTACCGGGCACGGCATGGTAGACGACAGGGTGGACAAAACGACGGTTACGGAATAAAATGGACTGTCCGGGGCGGCGATACCACCCCGGGCGGTGAACGATATAAAGGGAGAAACTCAAACGGAGGTAAGGAGGAAAAAGTGAACGAAGCGACAGAAAAAAGGAAATATCCAAGGGTCAAGACCCATATCCCGGTGAGGATCCGTAAGATGAAAGACGGAGCCACCGCGGAGGGCGAAAGCTCCATTACGAAGAACCTGAGCACGGGAGGTATCCGCTTTAGAACGGGCGAATTTATCTCTATGGCATGCAGGCTTATTCTGGAGATGGATCTTCCTATGTTCGCGAAACCGGTTAAGGCTATTTCTAAAGTGGCCTGGATCCGGAAGACACCGTCCGGCAGCGATTATGAGATAGGCAACCAGTTTTTGGAGATGTCCAAAGAGGACAAGGAACTGGTATCGGAATATGTGAGCAGTCTGGGCATGTATAACGACGCCTCCGACGCTGCTGAAAAGACCGAGGTTTAGCCGGCGGACATTCGCTCGGGTTACGCTTTTTCGTGGAAAGGAGAGGGGTGGATCCTCTCCTATAGAATATCTGTCTTTTACCGGGGAGGTACGGGAGAGATAAAATGGCTGAGACAAGAAGGGCCGAAAAACGGCAGCATCCAAGGGTGGAAACCCACCTGCCGGTAAGGTACAGGAAACTGGATGAGCCATGGAGTTCAACGAAGACCGGCACCATTACGCGTAACCTGAGTAAAGGCGGCCTCAGGTTCAGGACAAAGGAATTTGTGTCTAGTTCGTGCCGCATGGTAATGGAATTGGACATCTCCGCCCCCAGGGCGGTAAAGGCCATATCAATGGTGTCATGGATCAAAAAGTGTTCTCACGGCGAGGAGTTTGACGTAGGCAGCCATTTCCTGGAGATGACAGACACCGACAGAAAGACGCTGTTCTCTTATATGGACACGGCCGTGAGCAAATAATTTCTATCTTACCTTCCTTGTGGCATAGATCCGCTTATAGGTTGACAACCTGCCTTTAACTGATATAGAATTAGACCAATATGAAACCCCCTAAATATATTTTTATAATAGTAACAGCTTTAGCCTTATCCGTATTCGCCGAAAGTGTTTCGTACGCTTTCTGGCTGTTCACGCCCAAAGACAAGACTTTTGTAAATCCCAAGTATGCCGCCAAGGACACACCCCAGGAACAGTTCGACTGGGCGATGAGGTTCTATGAAGAGGGGGACTTCGAGCGCGCGGCCGAGGAATTCGAGCGTCTGACCCAGAGCTATAAGGATTCGGACCTTGCCCCGGACGCCCAGTATTACGCGGGCCGTTCCCGGGAAGAGCAGGGCAAGTACTGGCCGGCTTTTCAGAATTACAAGAAGACCGTGCGTGACTATCCCTACACAAGTCGCATGGATGAGATACTCGAAAGGATGTACACTATAGCGGGAATCCTTGACAGCATGGAGACGTCCAAACTTATGGAAATTGAGCTGTCGGTGAATATGGAAAGGTCGGCGGAGATATACAG
Source organism: uncultured Planctomycetia bacterium (assembly GCA_964451815.1). Lineage (GTDB taxonomy): Bacteria > Omnitrophota > Gorgyraeia > Tantalellales > Tantalellaceae > CAYVIW01. The sequence continues at coordinate 3,356 of CAYVIW010000064.1, forward strand.
CACAATAGTCGAGACCAGTCCTTTCAGCCCGGTCGCGGTTGAGTCCCTCTTTAAGGCGGGAGATGTGTACCGGAGGATGAGAAAATACAATGAGGCTGTCGCGGCTTACGAGAAGATAATGAACGACCACCCCGAGAGCCCTCTTGTGCCTGAGGCGAGGTATCAGCTGGCGTACGCCAAGTACGAGGCCTCTTTGAACCCCGAATATGACCAGGAAAGCACGGATAAGGCCCTTGAGGAATTCAAAAAGATATCAGGGTCTACTGAAACCCCGGAGCTGGCAGGAGAAGCCGACAGGGTAATAATCGAGCTCAGGAACAAAAAGGCCGCGAGTACCCTGCAGATAGCGCAATTCTATGATAAACAGAACAAAAATGAGAGCGCGCTGCTGTATTACCGGTCTGTCGCGGGGAAGTTCCCTGATACCGACGCGGCCGAATACGCCACAGAGCGCATAAAGCATCTGGAAGAAAGGACAAAAAAATGATGAAGAGGATCACCCTGGCCTTTATGGCGGTTATGATAACTGTTGTCGCGGGATGCGGGTATACAACTTCGTCGCTTCTTCCGCCCGAAATGGACTCTATACATGTTTCCAACTTCGTTAACAGAGTAGACCCCACAAGAGAGGTCTCGGACAGAAGGATGAGCTATAACTACTGGCCGGGCCTTGAGAACCAGGTCACCCGGGGCGTTATAGACGGTTTCATATTCGACCGGCATCTTGACGTTAAGAGAGAGTCCGCGGCTGTCCTGCTGCTCAAGGGAGAGCTTATGGATTACAGGCAGACCCCTTTGAGCTATGACGGCGCCGATAACGTGGAAGAGCTGAGGATCGAGATACTGGTAAACCTTGAACTCTATGACAACCGGACGGGTGAACTTATCTGGAAAGAGAACAACTTCATGGGCTGGTCAAGCTACGACCTGTCGGGCCCGAACAAGATCACCCAGGCGGAAGGTGTTAACGACGCCGTGAAAGACCTCTCGCTCAGGATAGTAGAGCGGGTGGTCGAGAAATGGTGAGACAATCCCCCGATAGCAGTTGTCATGCCTGAAAATTATCTTATAATCTGTGAAGACCCCTACATGAGGGGTAAGGAAGAGAAGAAACTCCGGGATAAGTTCCTCTCCTCCGGTGAGATAGAACTTAACTATTCTGTATTCCCACCCGAAGACATCTCCGGAATAATGGACGCGCTGGGCACCATGCCTTTTCTGGCCGACAAAAGAGTGGTGCTTGTGAGGGGCGCGGAGAATATGCCGGAAGAAGGCGCCGCGTCCATGGAAAGGTATCTTGATGGGCCCTCGCCGGACAGCGTCCTGATACTTTCTTTCAGCGTCCTGTCGCCCAAAGACAAGACCTTCAAGAAATTTTCAAAAAAAATGATCGTGGTATCTGTGGAGAAGTTCACCCCCCAGAAGACTAAGTCCGCTATAAGGGATTTTTTCAAAAAAGAGAAAATAGAAATATCGCCCCGGGCGGTCGAGCTTATTTTTGAGCTTAAAGGGGCGGACCCGGCGGCCATAAAGCCGGAGCTTGAGAAGCTCGCGGACTATTCGGGCGGTAAAAAGATCGATGCGGAAGATGTTGAGGAAATGGTAGGAAGAAGCGTCACAGAGGTAATATTCAAACTGGTTGACGCCATAAACGCCGGTAACATGAAATGGGCTCTCACGGTGCTCGGGGATATGGGCGAGGCCAAAAAAGAGGGCCCGAAAATAATAGGCTACCTGGCAAGCCATATGAGAGTGATACAGAAAATAAAACTTCTTACGCTCACCGGCGCCGGCAGGAACGAGATAATGTCCTCGATAGGAAAAAGAGCGTACTACCTTGAACCGCAGGCCAGGAAACTTTCGGTGGAAAAGATAAATAAATGGGATTCGCTGCTTCTAAAAGCGGACATGGATATAAAGAGAGGGCTCAAAGAGCCCTCTCTGGTGCTTGAAATGCTAATTGCTGACCTTATTACTGTTTAGAGGTTATTTTGCCTGGGGTGCGGCCTTGTTCCATTCCGCCCTGATGCGTGATATGCGTCGTGAGGCGTTGGCTTTTTTGATGATATTGCTTTTAGCCGCCTTTGACAGCTTGGATTCCAGGTTTTTCAGAGCCTTGTCGGCTTCGTCGAGTTTCTTTTCGGCTATTAAAAGCCTGGCTTTTTTCGCCAGTGTGCGCAGTTCGGACTTTACGGCTACGTTCCTGGCGTTTCTTTTTTTTGTCTGTCTCAAGCTTTTTATGGCTGCTTTTTTGTTGGCCATTCTTTTCTCCTTGGTATAGCTTAACTTATGTCGTGTCAGGGCATTAATTTAGCATACGGCGGGCTGTTTGTCAATTGTTTCTGATAATGAGTAGTGTCAAGAATTATGGGCACTTTGAGGAGAGACCTTTATGGACGAGAGGGTAAAGACCGGCATATTCTCGCGGGGACGGACGATTTCCCCTGCGAGACTGTGTCGCAATAGTTCGCTGAGCGCTTTTTGACAACCGAATATCCCTTCACCAGGTTTCATGCAGGTGT
>CAYVIW010000065.1:0-7933 GCA_964451815.1 uncultured Planctomycetia bacterium
ACAGTATATGGCAAGGGAAATAGCTCCCGAAAAAGTTAATATGTTCGTTCATTTAGCTTTCCTCCCGGAATAGGGTGGGGGCGGTATGTACTCGCGGGGCACCGTGAAGCGAGCAAGCATGGTCCCGCCCCGCGATATTATGGCGGTGGCGGGTTGCGAGCGGAAAGTTGAGGACGATTTCCTCGCAGGGGAAATCGTACGTCCCCGCGAGTACATACCGCCCCCACCCGCTGTACTGTCAAATGCTAATCTTGATAATAGAAAAGGAGTTTCTGCAGCACTATGTCGGACATGATCCTGGGCTTACGGCTCTTAACATCATATACCCGTATCACCCCTTCGTATTTGGAATGGTCCGGCAGGATCCGCGAAAAAGAATCTTCCAAACCCTCCATCCATGATGAATTGTAAGACACCTTCTCTTTATCCGGGAATATCGCAACATAGAATATGTCGGTCTCGACAAGGTCCTGGAAAAAGTGCGTGCCGAACGAGAGTTCCGGCATCAGGTTCCCTCCGGGAAACGCCAGTTCGCCCAGAACAGCCACATTGTTTATCTCGGCAAAACGTACCGGGACCCCCAGAGAAGGAGTTGAAGTCCCCCATCTTCCCGGCCCCAAAAGAAGCGCTGTCTCAACTTTCCTGTCCAGCAGGTTCCTGTTGAAATTACCTACTATGCGGGCAACATCATATTTGCCGCTTTCAGACAACTCAATATATTTAGCCGGGTCCACGTATACTATCGTATCTACACCCTGGTCTATGTTGCCCCCCAGAAAAGAACCTTCGGTGGAGAATATTATTTTCTTTTGATCTGTTCTCTCAGGTATCCTGACCTTGCGCCCCAACCCTCTTGTCTGGAGAGGTCTGCACTGAAGGAGATTGATCCTGTACCCCTTCTCTTTGGTGAAATTAACGGTAAATTCTATGTCCACCGGGTATTTGTATTCTTTCTCAAGCGCCTTCATTGCGCCGCCGATCTTACTCAAAAAAGACCTCTCCGAAAGGAACTTGTCAAAATTTATCACCCAAGGGGCCTGGCGTTTTATGCCTGTTTCCTTGAGCATCCTCATGCCTTCATGGTCCTTCACGGCTATCTGTTCAAGAACCGGTTCCATATCCCGGTCAGCTATGTCGTCGAGCTTTACCGTGGCAAAACGATTGCCCCTTATATCTATGACATCGACCTCGCGCTGAGAATATTTTACAAGCTCTCCTCTGCCAGCGTGAGCCTTTAGAAGAGGCTTATCCATCGCGACTATCCTCGGATAATCTCCCTCTACCCTGTCGACCGCCCTTGTTCCCAATCCCATCACCATCCGGAGCATGCCGGCTTCGGGTGACATATCCTTGTTCCATACATAGGTATTATACGAGATCCCGACGCCCGCCATATCCGGAAAGAACCGGTCACCATGATACCCTCCGGACACTCTCTGTACCAGAAGGGCCATCTGTTCGTCCATGCGGTCCAATCCCCTTTGGCGCCTGTACACAAGAGCGTCCTCGCTCATTGTGCTGGCGTAGATCTTTCGAACGGCTTCGGCGAACTTTATGTATCGCTGTTCGGGCGTCCCCTGATTGGCGAGGAAAAAACTCTCGTATTTGCCCGCGAAAGCGTTACCGAAACCGTCTTCCAGAAGACTGGAAGAACGCACTATTATGGGCGACTGGCCGAAATATTCCATGATCCTCTGGAATTGTTCCATTATCTCTTCCGGGAATTTGCCATAAAGCATCTTCTCCCCGAGAACCCTGGCCGCCTCAAAATAACCCTCTTCCGTCTTCTGTTCCATGCGGAGTTTCCACCACCCGTTCTGCACTATATAACTGTAGAAAACATCCGATCCCACATAAAAAGAATCATGTGCTTCAGAGACGTCAGCCCATCCAAGAGAAGGTTCGTTCTCCAGCATCTTACGGGCAAGCAGCATGCCTACGGCTTTTCCTCCTATAACACCCGTGCCTATCACCCTGCTTTTTATATCCAGCAGATCTCTCAAAGAAAATCTATCCCTGGCAAGTTCCAGTATCTTTTCGTCCCTGGATATCATCATTCCGCAATACTGGTCAACCTTCTTTTTCTTCTGGTCCTCAAGACCCGGTTTGGTAAAAAGCCCCTCCCCCTCCATAAAGACCCGGTCCCAGTAGTCGAGGTTGCGTTCTGTCGCGCCAGTTTCTGGCCGGTTAATATAGCACAAGGCTTTTGTGGCCTCAACGCTGTCGGTTATAGGGATAAGATCATCGCCTTTCTTGAGATGAGGCAGGAACATGGTAGGGGAATAGCGGTTCCATACCTTGAGAGGATGCACATAATAATCGTCACCGCAGTTATACACATCTATAAGAAGCTGAGTGGTCTCACGTATCCTGGCGATGGTCTTATAGGAATGTCTGTTCCTCAAAAGAGCGAAATACGCTATCGTATCAAGTTCATAGAGATAGGGGCATGTCACCATAAAAAAATTGCCGACCATAAGGTCAGTCGCCCAGGCGGGTACCAGGGCTGAAAGACAATCAAAAACATAGAAAGCGCCGGGACCTTCTTCAGTTATTATCCTGTTGACCTCGGTAGAAAAAGACTCGAACCCTCCCTGCGCATCAAGCTCAAAGACCTTGATCCCATCCTGTTCCGAGACAAGCGCCTCGTGTTCGGCGAACCTCATGTAGACTATGCCCTTACCCGACGACAATGCTTCCTCAACGTAAGGCGTAACAAAACTTTTGTAATCCTCTATACCGTCCACCTGCCATACAACGTTGTCCCCTATCCTGAGGCCCGTCAATATGTCGTCAAGCCTTTTTACTCCTGTGCTTACCATGACCTTGCTCCTTCTGGAATACTTATTACATGAAACTCAGACCGCTCTCGCCCATAAGGTATCTGTCTATATTGTATGCCGCTTTCCGGCCTTCCGCTATGGCCCACACTACAAGAGATTGTCCCATCCTCATATCCCCGGCGGCGAAAACTTTCTCAACGTTTGTCATCATTTCCGGGCCGGTGCTGAGGTTTTTCCTGTCGTCCAGATCAATGGCCATATCCGAGATAAGTCCGTCGTGTTCAGGGTGCAGAAAACCTACAGCGAGTATCACAAGGTCCGCTTCTATCTGGAATTCGCTGCCGGCGACTTCTTTCATCACAGGGCATGAAGAACCTTCCTCGCGCGAAAACTCCACCCTCACACATTCCAGCTTTTTAACAGCTCCGTCACGGCCGAAGAATTTTTTAGTGAAAACCGACCAGTTCCTCTCCCCTCCCTCCTCGTGACTCGACGACGTTCTCAGCATTAAAGGATATTTCGGCCACGGATAGTCTTCTGTTCTGCATTCTTCCGGTTTCGGCATGACCTCTATCTGCACCACACAGGACGCGCCCTGCCGGTGAGCGGTGCCGACGCAATCAGACCCCGTGTCCCCCCCTCCTATCACTACCACCTTTTTACCCCTGGCGTTTATGACATCTTCCTCCGGAACTGCCTCACCCGCTGTTATCATGTTGCTCTGTGTGAGATATTCCATCGCGAAATGTATGCCGGACAATTCTCTGCCTTCTATTTTAAGGTCCCTGGGAACACGCGATCCTCCTGCCAGACACACCGCGTCATTATCATTTATGATCTTCTCCGCTTTTATATCCACACCCGCGTTAACTCCGGTCACGAATACCACACCTTCCTGCTCCATAAGGGCGATACGTCTATCCAGGATATGTTTTTCCAGTTTGAAATCCGGTATCCCGTAGCGCAGTATGCCCCCGGGTCTTTTATATTTCTCATAGACCGTAACCGTATGGCCGGCTCTATTAAGCTGGGCCGCGCATGACAGGCCAGCGGGCCCGGACCCTATTACGGCTATTTTTTTACCGGTCCTTACTTCCGGTAGGCGGGGTTTGATCAAGCCCCGGGAAAAAGCCATCTCAATTATGGCAAGTTCGTTCTCTCTTATTGTCACAGGGTCGTCATTTATCCCCAGAACGCAAGCGTACTCGCATGTAGCCGGACAGACCCTGCCCGTTATCTCGGGAAGGTTGTTGGTATGGTCCAGCAGATAAAAAGCTTCCTGCCATCTTCCATTGAACAATAGATCGTTCCATTCGGGTATGTGATTGCCCAGAGGGCAGCCCCAGTGACAGAAAGGGATACCGCAATCCATGCATCTGGAGGCCTGGAGAGAAGAAGATTCCGGCGAACGTTTAAGCGCTACCTCTTCAAAATCCTTGACCCTTTCGCATACAGGTCTGTATGCCGGGCTCTCCCTCCTAACTTTCATGAAACCTCTGGGATCAGCCATCCGACACCTCCCCCAGACCCATTTTCTCCTCCATAGCTTTAGCTCCAAGGATACGTTTATATTCCACCGGGATGACCTTTACAAAACTTTTCATCGCGTCGCCGGAGCTGTCGATAATACTCGCGGCTGTAGCGCTGCCGGTATACTTCACATGATTGCTCAAAAGGTTATGAACGACCGTCTTGTCCTCTTCGCTCAAAGCTTCGATCTCTACCATCTCCAAATTGCATCTTTCCCTGAAATCGCCTCCGGCATCCAGCACATAGGCTATCCCGCCTGACATTCCCGCCGCGAAATTCTTACCGGTTTTTCCCAGAACAACTACCCTGCCCCCTGTCATATATTCGCAGCCGTGATCCCCTATGCCTTCTATCACGGCATATACCCCCGAGTTGCGGATGCAGAACCTTTCTCCGGCCATACCCCTTATATAGGCCTCTCCCCTTATGGCGCCGTAAAAGCAGGTGTTGCCGGCTATCATATTATCCCCGGCATTGTAGGTGCTTCCTTTCCCGGGATATATTATGATCTTACCGCCGGAAATACCCTTGCCAACATAATCATTTGCCATCCCCTCGAGTTCAAAAGTGACGCCCCTGGCAAGGAACGCGCCGAAACTCTGCCCAGCGTAGCCGGTAAACGCGCACTTTATAGTATCTTCGGGAAGCCCCGCCTCGCCCCGGTATTCGCATACCCTTCCGCTGAGCATGGCTCCCGTGCTTCTGTTGTGGTTCTTTATAGCGAGTTTTATTTCTGTATTCTCCGAACTCTCAATTGATCCTTTTGAAAGGCGTATAAGTTCGATATCGAGCACATTATCGATACCGTGGTCCTGCTCTCTGGTGCATCTGATGTCTACGCCTTCAGGTACGGAAGGCCTGTAAAGTATCCGCGAAAGATCTATCCCTCTGGCTTTCTCCGGAACTATGCCGCTATCTACCTCTAAAAGATCGGTCCTTCCCACAAGATCATCTACTTTCCTTACCCCAACCGAAGCCATTATCTCCCTGAGCTCCATGGCTATGAAATTCATATAGTTGACTATGTATTCCGGCCGCCCCTGGAACCTTTTCTGTAAAAGCTCGTCCTGCGTAGCTACACCCACCGAACAATTGTTCAGGTGACAATGTCTGAGCATTACGCACCCCAGAGTTATAAGCACCGCCGTAGAGAAACCGAATTCTTCCGCGCCCAGAACAGCGGCGACAGCCACATCCTTTCCCGTTCGAAGCTGTCCGTCGGTCTGTAGACGCACCCGGCTCCTGAGATCGTTAAGAACAAGGGTCTGATGAGTTTCAGACAGACCAAGTTCCCAGGGAAGCCCCGCATGCCTTATAGACGTTTTAGGAGAGGCCCCCGTTCCGCCGTCAGCCCCGGATATAAGTATCATATCCGCGTGCCCTTTAGCCACACCCGCGGCAACGGTACCTACACCTATTTCGGAGACCAGTTTTACGCTTATACGGGCGCGGGGATTCACGTTCTTGAGATCGAATATGAGCTGGGCAAGATCCTCTATGGAATAGATATCGTGATGCGGCGGGGGTGATATCAGCGTAACCCCCTGAGTAGTGTAGCGTGTGCGGGCGATCACGGCGCTTACTTTGTGCCCCGGAAGCTGCCCGCCTTCTCCGGGTTTAGCCCCCTGCGCTATCTTTATCTGTATCTCATCGGCATTGGCCAGGTAATTAGTGGTCGCGCCGAACCTTCCTGACGCTACCTGTTTTATGGCGCTTCTGGCTGAATCTCCGCTTAGAAGAGGCGAGAACCTCGCGGGGTCCTCTCCTCCTTCTCCTGTATTAGACCTCCCGCCTATTCGGTTCATAGCTATCGCTATAGCCTCATGGGCCGGCCCGCTTATGGAACCAAAGCTCATTGCTCCTGTCGCGAACCTCTTTAATATGCCGTCCGGCGGCTCGACTTCATCTAAAGGCACAGGATCGGTCTTTTTGAACTTCAAAACACCCCTGAGCGTGGTGGGATGTCCGGACTGGTCATTTATGTAAGCGGCGAACTCGCGGTATTTTGAATAGTCCTCTTTTCTCACCGAATCCTGCAGGGCCGCTATACTTTCCGGGCGCCAAAGATGGAACTCGCCATCCCTTCTCCACTTGTATAACCCTCCCGCCGGCAGTATGGAAGGCCCCGGTATCTCTCTTTCGGGATAGGCGGTTCTGTGTCTGGCGAGGGTCTGATCAGCTATATTCTCAAGGCTCATACCGCCCACCCGTGAGACCGTACCCGTGAAATACTTGTCGATAACGCTCTCACTCACCCCCAGGGCCTCGAATATCTGGGCCCCCCTGTAACTGCGAAGAGTTGATATCCCCATCTTGGAAAGTATTTTCAGTATCCCCTTGTTCACGGCTTTCCTGTAATTATGTACCGCCTTTTCCGGTTCATGTGATATATGTTTTTCTCCCGCCAGAGACCTTACGGCTTCATTGGCCAGATAAGAATTCACGCAATCGGCGCCATAAGCGAAAAGAAGCGCGAAGTGGTTCACTTCACGAGGCTCACCGCTTTCCACTATTATACTTATCTGGGAACGCATGGACCTTGAGACCAGATGTTGATGCACCGCCGATGTCGCCAGAAGAGCCGGGAGCGAGGCGTTCCCTCTACTGATCCCCTTGTCGCTCAGTATAATAAAACTATATCCCTGCTCTATCGCGTACTCAGCTTCGAAACATATCCGGTCAAGAGCGATAGAGAAATTATCCCTGGATGAAGCGTTGAAAAAAGTATATATAGTCTTTGTACTGAAATCTTCACCGGGCATCTCTCTTATTTTGTCCAGCTCATTATCAGAAAGCACGGGGGAACCCACCCTGATCTTACGACAGTGCCCGGGGCCCTCTTCAAGTATGTTCTTGTCCGAGCCTATAAAACTTTCCAGGCTCATTACCAGCTCTTCCCTTATTGGGTCTATAGCCGGGTTAGTGACCTGGGCGAAAAGCTGCTTGAAATGATCAAAAAGGCTCAAAGATCTTTCAGAAAGAAAAGCGTGCGGAGTGTCGTTACCCATAGATCCTGTGGGTTCTTTGCCCTCTTCCGCCATGGGAGACAATATCAGGTCAAGATCCTCGCGGGTAAACCCGAAAAACTTGAGAAGCGGCATAATGTCGTTCTTTTTCCGCGCTCTTAAAACAGCCCCGGGGATATCCTCTATATCAACAAGGTTCTTTTCAAGCCATTCTCCATAAGGTTTTCCGCTTACGACCGAATTTTTCAGCTCCCTGTCATCTACTATGCATCCTCTGGCGGTGTCGATAAAAAGCATCTTACCGGGTTCAAGTCTGCCGGATACCTCTATGTCGCCGGGCTCTATATCCATAACACCGACTTCGGAAGACAACACTACCATTCCTTTTTTCGTCACTATGTACCTGGCCGGCCTTAACCCGTTCCTGTCGAGTACCGCTCCTATATCTTTTCCGTCGGTAAACGCTATGGCCGCAGGGCCGTCCCAGGGCTCCATCTTACAGGCATGGAAGGTGTAAAAATCTTTTGTCTTAACGTCCATAAGATCGTCATGCTCCCATGCGGCGGGTATTAGCATCATCATGGCGTGAGGCATAGACCTTCCCGCCAGGACCAGCAGCTCAAAAACATTATCTATGGTAGCCGAATCGCTTCC
>CAYVIW010000066.1:0-58088 GCA_964451815.1 uncultured Planctomycetia bacterium
ATGGTAAAACTGAAGGTGGAACCCTGCTCCGGAACGCTTTTCACAAAAACCTGTCCGCCGTGGTCGCGCACTATGTGTTTTACAATGGAAAGCCCGAGGCCTGTGCCGCCTGTATCGCGTGACCTGGCTTTATCAACGCAATAGAACCTTTCGAATATCCTCGGGATATGTTTTTCTTCTATCCCCCTGCCGTTATCCTGTACGCTTACCGTTATCATATCTCCGCTCTCGCGGGCCGAAAGCTCAACAGCGCCTCCCGAGGGGGTATATCTTATGGCGTTATCTATAAGATTCGAAAATACCTGCGCCAGCATAGACCCATCCGCCATTACATCGGGCATATTTTCGTCTATATAATTGCTCAATGTAATATTTTTCTCAAAGGCCTTTTTGCCCACCCCCCTCACAACTTCCTCCGCGATGCCGCGGACAGAGCATCGTTTCAAGTCCGGGGCTATCCGGCCGGATTCTATCCTTGAAAGTTCCAGAAGGTCCTCGACCAGCTTTACCAGCCTTTCGGAATTATCCTGTATTATCCTTAAAAATTCCTCGGCATGGTCCCTGTCATCCAGAGCGCCCCCCAGCAGGGTCTCGGTAAATCCCTTTATATTCGACGCCGGGGTCCTGAGTTCATGGGACACATTGGCGACAAAATCTCGCCGTATTTTTTCCAGACGCCTGAGTTCGGTGATATCGTGAAAAACGAGCACCGCCCCTTCGGACCGGCCTTCACGATTTATGGGAGAGGAATGCACAAGAAGCGTTCTTTCCTCCGGCATCAGTATAGATATCTCTTTCGCCTCCACTTTGCCGGAGGGTGCCAGCGCCCTGTCCGTGAGGTCCTGGAGATCCGGGTTCCGCAATACCTCAAAAGGTTTCTTGCCGACCGGGTCATCGCTTACCCTCAGAATATCCCTGAGAGCTCTGTTTATAAGTGATATCTCGCCTCTGGGTCCGACCACCATGACACCGTCGAACATGCTGAGCAGCACTGTTTCCAGACGATTCCTGCCCGATATCACTTCTTCGACACGCGAGTTCATCTCTTCGGACATATAGTTAAAAGCCCCCGCGAGGTCCGATATCTCGTCATTTCCGCGTACCGGGACTTTTTTAACGCTTCCCCCGCCGGCCACATATCTTGCGGCCGAAGCCATATCCTTTATTGAGCGGGTTATAATGGCTGACGCTATTAGGCTCCCGAGAGCGATCAAAAAGAACGCCGCCGCCAGAGACGCGAGCAGAGTATTTTTAACCTTTCCCGAAACTACATCTATATCCGAAAGAGGCAACGCGAGCCTTATAACGCCCGCGGGTCTTTCTTTTCCGAACGGTACGGCGACATAAAGCATATTCTTCCGGATGGTGGTGCTGAACCGGATACTTTCACCGGTGCCGGAAGCCAGCGCTTCCTGAACCTCAGGACGATATAAATGGTTTTCCAGATCTTCCAGTCCGGAATCCTTAAGACCGGTGTCTCCCAGCACGGTACCGTCAAGCGATATTATCGTAACTCGCGAATCCACCGTATATCCTACCTGGTCGAGCACTTTATCTATCTTTTTGAGCCTGGGATATCCGGGAAAATCCTCCTCCAGGAACATCTTTATGAGTAATGTCTCTTTTAAAAGAGCCGAGCGGATCCTCTGGTAAACAAAATCGCCCAGATTGCCGTGGAGATATGAGAACATTCCGGCGAAAACGATTACAAGTATGATGCAGAATATCAAGGTTATCTTATAGGATATGTTAACCCTTAACTTAGGTACTATGTCTATGCCTCCTTAATTCTGTAACCTACACCTCTGACCGTTTCTATGATGTCCGAGTGCTTGCCCAGTTTTTCCCTGAGGCGTTTTATATGGGTATCTACCGTGCGGGTTGTAACGTCCGAGGCTATATCCCAGACGTCCTCCAGAAGCCTCTCCCTTGACTGCACCCTTCCGGAACGCTGGATAAGCACCTTGAGAAGATTGAATTCCATGGGGGAAAGAACAACTTCTTTTTTACTGACCGTTACCCTGTGCCTGGAAATATCCATCTCTATCTTCCCGGCGTTCAAGATATCAGCCTCTTCCTGGGGATGAGAGAATCTCCGGAATATGGACTTTATTCTCAGAACAAGTTCTCTGGGGCTGAAGGGCTTTACCATATAATCGTCGGCCCCCAGTTCCAGTCCCACTACCCTGTCTACCTCTTCTCCCCGCGCGGTGAGCATTATAATAGGAAGGTCCGAAATATCTGCGGTCTGTTTTATGCGGCGAGCAACTTCCAGCCCATCTATCCCCGGCAGCATTATGTCCAGTATGACCAGGCTGAATCTTTCTTTTTCAAGGGTCTTTAGGGCGTCTTCTCCGCTGAAACAGGCAACACATAAAAACCCTTCTTTTTCGAGATTATATTTTACCAGTTTGGAAATGTTCTTGTCGTCCTCAACTACAAGTATCTTTTGTTTGGGCATATCTTCCGCCTCCCTTTTCTTATAGTATTGAACATCCCGGCAAATTCCGTGTTACAGATATGTTACAAATGTGTGAATTGTACGGTTTCAAGCGGTCTCGCCGGCTTCGGCGAGCTCTTCGGAACACCTGTGCCAACGCATCTTGCCGATCACGCCTTGCGCCACATTGGTCAGGTGGTCGCCTATCTTTTCCAGATTATCCACAAGATCTATGAAGACTACGCCCGATATCATATTGCACTGGCCCGAGTTCAACCTTGACACGTGGGAGTCTTTGAGGTCTTCCTGAAAAAGGTTGATCCTGTGTTCTCTTTCGAGAACCGATTCGGCAACGGACGGATCATTCTTCTTGAGGGCTTCCGCCGTCTCTATCATCATACTTGAAAGCTCGTTCCACATCAGAGTGAGATCTTTCATGGCATCATCGGTAAAAGAAAGTTTTTTCTCTATCTTCCGCTCCGCCAGTTCCACTATGTTCTCCGCATGATCGCCTACTCTCTCTATATCGTTAACACTGTGAATAAGGACCGGCAGCTCCTGCGAGATCTCCTCGGTAAGACCTCTCTGAGAAAGCTCTACCAGATACTGTGTTATGGCAGACTGGAGATTATCGACCGCCTGCTCATATTTGGGAACGGGTCTGGCGGCGGAAAGATCATCCTCTAAAAAAGCTTTTATGGCGCTTGAAACGGATTTTGTCGCCATTTTCATCATACGTACGGTTTCCGCGCGGGCCTGCGCCGTGGCTATCGGAGGTGTATCCAGAAGATGTTTTTCCAGATATTTGGGCCCTGACTCAAAATGCCCTTTCCTCGCGGGCACAAGAAAAATTACGGCTTTTTCAAGATATCCTATCAGAGGGAGAAAGAGGCTCGCGTTGACCAGTTTGAACACCGTATTCGCCACCGCGATATAGAACATTACGTTCCTGGCGGTTATCTCTCCCGGAATAATAAACTCTATTCCTTTTACGAACAATCCGGTGTAAACCAGGACCATAATATAGGCCACTCCTATAACATTGAAAAGCGTGTGGGCCATTGCGGCTCTTCTGGCTTCAAGATTGGTGCCTATGGAGGCGATCTGGCCGGTGATGGTAGTGCCTATGTCGCCCCCCAGCATAAGGGTTATAGCGGCCGGGAAACTTATAAGACCATTAAATGCCATTACCTGGACTATCGCTATGGTAGCGCTGGAACTCTGGATGAGCATGGTCACTATCATGCCCACAAGGACCCCGAGCATAGGGTTCTCCCCAAAACGCATGAAGATCTCTCTTAGATGGTCACTTTCCCTCAAGGGAGCGAAGCCGCTCTGCATAAAGCCCAGCCCCATAAAAAGCAAGCCGAACCCCATTATTACCTGTCCCCGGAAACGGGCTTTCTTGGTCTTGCCGAACATCTTGAGGCCAAAGCCTATGCCGACAGCTGGAAGAGCGTAATGGGTGATATTAAGCACCGACATCGAGGAAACAAGCCATGCGGTGACAGTGGTGCCGATGTTAGCCCCTATGATCACGCTTATGGCCTGTTTAAGCACTATAAGACCGGCGTTCACAAAACCAACTACGAGGACCGTAGTGGCACTTGAGGATTGTATGAGGGAAGTGACAATAAGGCCTACAACAACGCCCATTATGGGCACCCGTGTGACCATATGCAGTATGGATCTCAGTCGATCCCCCGCCATGTTCTTGAGACCCTCGGACATGGTCTGCATACCGAAAAAGAAGAGCCCGAGGCCCCCTATCAAGTTAAAAACCAGATCTAGTATAATGGTATTTCCCTCCTGCAGGCATAACTTATCACGAAGGTTTTTTTGTGTCAAGAAAAATGGGAAAAGGCTGAATATCCTGCCGATCTTTCTTAAGATCGATATTAGTATGGCCGGGAGGGGGTATGGTGGACCCTCTCTCGGGGACGGTCAAATTCCCCTGCGAGGAATTTGACCTCAAAGAAAGGCCTCGCTCTTCCTCGCCCTTTTAGATCGATCTTATGACAAAAATGCGGGGCTCGGAATCCATGCCCGCTCGGCCTTTCAGTGCCCTTTCGAGGGGATCCACCATACCCCCTCGACAAAACAACATAAAGAAGAAAGATCGGCAGGATATTCTTAGAAAAATGGCCAAGCGCGATCTTTAAGTGCCCGCGCGGACGGACGTGAAATAACCCTCGAGCGTGGCCATGGCCGAAAGTGCCGCGAGATAACTTGTACCGGGATTCGACGGGAATGGCACGTTCTCTGTTCGGAAATACAAACGTCCGGCGCCGCTTTCGACAGATATCTCATGCGCGTTACGCGTGTACTCGGGAGACGTAATTATCCTTACGCGGGTATTTTCCAGGCCTATGCCTGCAATGGACAGAATAACGGAAACGTTGACGTTCTTCGGGAAGGCTTTTATGGCCTCCAGAGCGTTACCCTCGAAAATTACGGTCTCTTCGCTGACGGAACCGATATCGATGCCCTTTTCATCAAGGTAAGGAGCGCCTTTCAAAGAAGCGGGCGACTTACGCGTCGTAAGTGTAATAGAATCTATGCCTGCTATCCGGGCGGCTTTGATCGCGTCTATGCCCGCTATCGCGCCTGTTGGCAGCATAACCTTTATCCCTTCTCCGGCGGCGTCTTCAAGAAGCTCTTCATTGCCCGCGAGACCGCCTACACTCATTATCATTATATCCTTACTCTTTTCAATGGCGGCTTTTAGAAGCCCGGGAACAACGCTGCCTGAAGAGGCCTCTATCACCACATCGGCCTTATCCATGGCGGAATACATATCTTTCACTGTCTCCGCTCCGGTGGAGGCGCGGGCCAGTTCTCCGGACCTGGTCTCGTCTATATCGCACAGGACCATACGCGAGACATACTGCCCCATGTTATCCCTTATATGCGCGGCCAGAGCGCTTCCTATGGCCCCGCACCCTATTATCGCGACGGTCTTTTTCATCCGGATCCTCCTTGACCAGAGACCTATCCCGTAACTTCCATCATCCGTCCAAGGGCTTTACGGGCCTTCGAAGCTATGGGCTCGGGCACCTCTATTTTATATATCGACTTTTCCAGGGACCTCGCCAGCCATCCCAGAGTTGTAAGTTTCATATTGGCGCATATGAATTGATCGGTCGGTACGTAGAAACTCTTATCGGGGTTATCTCTCTTCATCCTGTATATTATACCCAGTTCGGTCCCTATGATGAACTCCTTCCCGGGGGAAGAGTTCACATAATTCAGCATACCCGCGGTGCTTCCTATATAAGAGGCTTCCTCCAGAACCTCCTTGCGGCATTCAGGATGCGCTATGAACTCGGCTTCAGGACAGGTGTCCTTGGTCTTTATGACCTCGTCCCTGGTAAGCCTCATATGGACCACACAATAACCATCCCACAGGATGAGCTCTTTGTCGGGGACATGTTCGCGCACGTACCGTCCCAGGTTCTTGTCGGGCACAAAAATCACCTTCTCTTCTTTCAGGGACTTTACGACCTTTACAGCGTTAGAGGAAGTGCAGCATATATCACTTTCCGCCTTCACCGCCGCTGATGAGTTAACGTAGCAGACGACCGCCGCTTCAGGATATTCCTCTTTTTTCTTTCTCAACTTTTCCACGGTTATCATGTCGGCAAGAGGACATCCCGCCTCTTCAACGGGCAGAAGTACGGTCTTTTCGGGACTGAGTATGGCGGCGCTCTCAGCCATGAACTTGACCCCGCAGAAAACAATAAGCTTCTCTTTGGCCCGGGTCACATCCCGCGCGAGAGCGTAAGAGTCACCTATTATATCGGCTATCTCCTGTATCTCGTCGCGCTGGTAATTATGGGCCACTATCAGAGCTCCGCTGTTTTTCTTAAGCTCGAGTATCTTTCTCCTCAGGTGTTCTTTGTACTTAAGGTCGAACTCAGCTTTCATCATGTTTTTGCCTTTTTTTTAGGTTCTACGCTTCGAAACCCATAATATACTTAAGGATCTCTTTATCCTCGTCTAGCCGATCATCACATTATCTATAAGCCTTGTTTCTCCTACTTTAGCCGCTACAGCTATAAGCGTGCCGGCTCTCAGCTCGCCAACCGGCTCAAACGTTTCCGTGTCTACTATCTCTATATAGTCCACCTCAAGCCCGTCATCCCTCAGCAGGATATTCTTGATCTCGTTCTTTACAGTTTCCGAGGAAACCTCGCCGCCTTTTATGAGATGTGCGGCTTTATTCAATGACTCCGGTATGCGAAGCGCCTTTGCTCTTTCCTCGCCGGTTAGATAAGAGTTCCTTGAGCTCATCGCGAGACCGTCGTCCTCCCGCACTATAGGCATTACACGTATGCGAACCGGAAGATCAAGGTCTTTAGCCATCTTTTTTATCACGGCCGCCTGTTGGGCGTCCTTCTGCCCGAAATATCCGGTATCGGGAACAACGATGTTAAAAAGTTTAGCCACTACCGTCGTTACCCCCCTGAAATGCCCGGGACGGGACTTTCCGCATAGCCCCTCGGTCATCGCCCCCTCTACTTCCACGTACGTTGAATACCCTTCAGGGTACATTTCCCGCGCGGAAGGAGCAAAAAGAATATCCACCTTTTCTTTTTCCGCCAGAGCATGATCTCTTTCAAGATCCCTCGGATACCTGTCAAGATCTTCGCCTTCGGAAAACTGTGACGGGTTGACAAAGACACTTAACACCGTCATGTCGCTTTCTTTAACTGACGCCCTCGCCAGACTCATGTGGCCCTGGTGAAGATATCCCATGGTCGGCACAAGACCAACGGTCTTTCCGTTAAGACGGGCCTTCAGCGAGTGCTCTCGCATTTCTTTAACAGATGTAATGACCTTCATTAACTTAAAGACCTTACCGATCAGGGCCGGGCACATTCCTTTTCACTTCGTTATAAAGCTCCAAAACCGTTCTTCCCAAAACCGGGTGTACTTTACCGGGGGCTATTTCGGCCAGCCCCTTGAGAACAAAATATCTTTGGTGCATTTCAGGGTGGGGAACCTTAAGACCTGAAGTGTCTATTAAAGAATCGTCGTAAAAAATAATGTCCAGGTCTATTATCCGGGGGTGGTTTTTTAACGGCAGATCTTCCCTGCCCATATCCCTTTCTATGGACTTCAACTTTACGATAAGTTCCTCCGGCGGGATATCTGTTCGTATCTCCGCGGCTCCGTTGATGTATCTCCCCTGGGGGGGGCCTCCTACGGGTTGAGTTTCATACAACTCTGAGGTCTTTATTAAGGTTACCCCGTCCATACCGGCTATCCTGCTCAGAGCCTCCTCGCAATTGGCACGCCTGTCGCCGAGATTTGACCCTATACCAAGATACACTGTAGCCATATCGACACCAAAAGACGCGGTTATTGTTCAAAAAAAGCTTTCTTTATTCGAGATACGGCCTCTTCCAGCCTCTCCTCGTTGACCGTGAGAGCCATACGTATGTACCCTTCTCCGCTTTTACCGAACCCACTGCCGGGAGTTACGACAATATCTGCTTTTTCAAGCATGGCTTTGGCCATGGAAGCCGAGTCATAACCCTCAAGAACAGGAAGCCACAGATAAAAAGCGGCCTTGACCTCCGGAACTCTCCACCCGGCACCCGCCAGACCTCCGGCGAGTTTGTCCCTCCTCGCGGAGTACAAGGCGTTCATCCTGCTTTTTACCTCATCCGAGCGCTGTAATGCCTCAACTGCCGCCATCTGAACAGCGGTGAATATCCCCGAATCTATATTAGCCTTTACCTTCGCGAGGCCCGCTATAATATCGGCGTTGCCCACGGCCATACCCACACGCCATCCGGTCATACTAAAGGTCTTTGAGAGAGAGTGGAACTCTATGCCGGTTTCCATTGCCCCCTCGGCTTCTAGAAAGCTGGGAGGCTCATACCCGTCAAAGCATATTTCCGTGTAAGCGGCGTCAGAACACACGATTATATCGTGCTCGCGGGCAAAATCAACGACCTCTCGGTAGAATTTTCGGTCACATACCGCGCCCGTTGGATTGTTCGGATAATTAATATGCATAAGTTTACTCGCACGGGCTGTCTCATCGCTTATCGCGCCGAGATCCGGGAGAAAAGCGTTTTCCTCAAGAAGCGGCATGAGATTCACTTTGGCACCTGCAAAAACAGATCCAGAGTTATAAGGCGGATAACCGGGGTCCGGGATAAGGACCTCGTCACCCGGATCGATAAAAGCCAGCGGTATGTGGGCTATCCCCTCTTTGGATCCCAGTAAAGGCAGTATTTCCCTGTCGGGATCAAGCCGCACATCGAACCTCTTTTTGTACCAGCGGGCCATCTCCTGCCTGAGAGAGGCTATGCCCTTATTGAAGGGGTACTTGTGGGTCTTAGGATCTGATACTGCTTTACGTAAAGCTTCCTGTATAAAATCAGGTGTAGGTGTATCCGGGTCCCCCACACCCAGGTCTATTATATCCCGTCCTTCTTCAACAGCTTTCAGTTTAGCCCTGTCGATCTCCTCAAAAAGATAGGCCGGTAATCGTTTTAATCTTTCCGCGTGTTCTACTCTCATATATTACTCTCCTTCCCGTCTGTGAATAATGTTATTTTTTCTGTCAAAGGCGGTCATTTCAGCGCCAGCACATCCGCCATATCATAAAGCCCCGCGGGCTTGTCCTTTATGAACCTGGCCGCGTCCAGGGCGCCCGAAGCGAAAACATCCCTTGTCTTGGCTTCGTGTCTTATCTCGATCCTCTCGAACTCACCGTCAAAAACTATACCGTGGTTGCCCACGACCTCCCCTTCGCGAAAAGCCTTTATTTCGGGCTCCATTCCGCATGAGGATCTTACCACCCCGGCTATCATCCGGGCCGTCCCGCTGGGTGAATCTTTCTTGTGAACATGATGTGTCTCGTCGATATTTATCGAAAAATCCTTACCCAGAACGCGCGCCGCTTCAGCCACCATCTTGAAAAGCACGTTCACGCCCACCGCCATATTGGGAGAGAACACTACAGGTATACGTGTGGAGGCCTCACGTATCCTGTCATCGCCCGAAGCGTCGAACCCGGTGGTCCCTATAACCATAGCCACGCCTTTTTCAACGCAGAAAGCGACATGCTCCAGGGTAGGCTCCGGAAGGGTAAAGTCTATCACGCAATCTATATCAGAACACGCCGCGGTAATATCATCGGTGACTACTACACCGGACGGTACGCCCGATATGATCCCTCCGATATCCTTACCGATTTCGCTGGCGCCTTCAGCCTCAAGCGCGGAAACTATCTTTATTCCCGGATCGTCCATAGCCAGAGATATTATTCTCTTTCCCATCTTTCCGCATGATCCCGCTACACATATCTTAAGCATACCACTCCTTGAATTGTCGATCCTAATAAACCCGGACATTACGCCGGGAGAGCGCTGGCGGCTATATCACCTTATGTTTCTTGAGAACTACCCTGAGTTTGTCCCGGGTCTCCCTGGTCATCTCACATAGCGGCATGCGCCACTCTTCAGTAGACAACTTCATCATGCTGAGAGCCGTCTTAACGGGAATGGGGTTGGTCTCGATAAAAAGCACTTTGCACAATTCGGCTATCGAGTAATGTATCTTCCGGGCTTTCTCATACTGGCCTTCAAGACAGGCTTGAGTGAGGTTACGTATCTTGGCGGGGATTATGTTAGCCGCCACACTTACAACCCCTGTGGCTCCCATAGCCATAAAAGGAACCGTCATAGCGTCGTCTCCGCTCATTACCGTAATATTACACCGTGACAATATGTCAACCACCTGCTGTACCGAACCCGCGGCTTCCTTGATAGCCACAATGTTATCGATCTTGGAAAGACGGGCTACTGTCGAAGGAAGCATGGATATGCCCGTACGGGAAGGAACATTATAAAGCATTATCGGAATATTCGCCGCCTTGGCTATCTGAAGGTAATGCCTGTATTGGCCTTCCGGAGTGGGCTTATTATAATAAGGCGAAATTATCAGGGCTCCGTCGCAGCCCGCCCTTTTAGCGCTCTTGGTAAGATCTATAGCCTCGGACGTATTGTTTGAACCTGTGCCGGCTACTATGGGCACCCTTTTACCGACCGTTTCCACGGTTATTTTTATCAGGCGTTTCTGCTCGGCCATAGTAAGAGTGGCCGCCTCGCCGGTACAACCACACGGCACTAAGCCATCGGTGCCGTTATCTATCTGGAACTCTATAAGCTTACGAAAAGCCTTCTCGTCTATCTTGCCGTTCTTGAATGGTGTTGCCAATGCCACAAATGAACCTTTGAACATACTCGATCCTCCCTTTTCAGATTACAGGCGTATATATACGCCACAGTTTATCTACATACTTTCTCGGATCTACACCCGACCGTCGAAAACGACCGCCGCCTCCCCTTCGAGATACACATCCTTGACTATATTTCCGGGGAATATCTTGTAATACACGGTCAGCGTTTCACCGCCGCGCGTTCTTATCTTCACGGGGCTTTTAACCTGCCCCAGAAGTCCCAGAACAACAGCTGTGGCTACAGCGCCCGTCCCGCAGGCAGGGGTCTCGTCCTCCACCCCTCTCTCATAGGTCCTGACCGAGGCGCTGTCCTGGTCTATACTTCCTGCAAAGTCAGCATTGGTGCCCTCGGGCGCGAAAACCGTATGTTCTCGGATCTTTCTGCCGTAATTAAAAACATCGAATTTCTCAATATCATCGACCACGTGGACAACATGAGGCACCCCGGTGTTTATGGAATGTACGGGCATCATGGTCGAACCGACCCCTATATTAATGCCGAGTTTTATGTCCTTCGGCTCGCTCATCTTGAGTTTTACATCCCGTCCTTTTACCTCGGCCTCTATGACCCCGGCGCGTGTCTCCATAGTAAGCCGCGAAGGCCATCCGTTCAATGACACGTAAAGAGCCGCGCACCTGGCGCCGTTACCGCACATATCCACTTCGGTGCCGTCTGGGTTTATTATCCTCATCCTGATGTCAGCGCGGGATGAAGACTCTAAAACAAGAAGTCCGTCAGCGCCCACCGAGGACCTGCGCCTCGACACGTTCCGGGCTATATCGTTGTAATCCGGCTGACGAGCGTCAAGTTCTCCCGAAGTATTGTCTATTATCACGAAATCGTTTCCGCTCGCGACGGCCTTGGTAAAACTGATCCCATATTTTCCGATCATTTGTCCCCCTTCGAAGGATCAACCGCTATTATTTTTTCTCCCCGCATCAGGTCTCTGTATGTCTCGGCGCGCCTGGCGACCTTCACCTGGCCGTTAATGACTATAAGTTCAGCCGGACGGGGCCTTGAGTTATAGTTAGAGGCCATGGTAAAACCGTAAGCTCCCGCTCCCAAAACGGCTATGTACTCGCCCTGCATAAGCTCCGTCATCTGTCTGTCGAGCGCCAGATAATCACCACTTTCGCATATGGGGCCCACAACATCATATTTCGTTTTTTCCGCGCTTCTTTCAACGAGGGGCAGTATCTCGTGATAAGCTTTGTACAAACTCGGTCTTAAAAGATCGTTCATTCCGGCATCCACCACAGCGAATTTCTTGCCAAGCGATCCTGTCTTTATGTAAAGCACTTTTGACACAAGCACTCCGCTATTCCCGCTTATAAAACGACCGGGCTCGAGGATCAGTTTGAATGTCCTTCCTTCGAGAACCGGCAGGATCGCTTCGGCGAATTTTTTGGCTGTCGCGGCTTTTTCTTTGCCGTAAACTATACCTAAACCGCCGCCGATGTTGAGCCAATCGATATTTATACCGCTTCTGTCCAGGAACTCCATCACCTTTTTCAGAGAAGATACAAAAGGTTCGGTATCTGTTATCTGCGAACCTATATGAACGTGCAGGCCTTTAAGATAGACATGCGGATATTTATTACTGTTATCGAAGATATCCTCCGCGGCCGTAAGATCTATCCCGAACTTCTTCTCTTTTGTGCCGGTGGTAATGTAATCATGTGTATCGGCTTTTACATCCGGATTTATCCTTAAAGCAACATTGACCCTTTTGCGTACGTTTCCGGCTACGGAATCTATCATTATAAGCTCCGGCAAGGATTCAACGTTAAAAAGCAGTATGCCTTTCTTTATCGCCTGTTTTATCTCTTCCGGCGTCTTCCCCACCCCGGCATATACTATCTTTTCAGGCGCGCATCCGACCTTAAGAGCTTTATAGAGCTCCCCCCCGGATACTATGTCAAGGCCCGCCCCTTCAGAGACCAGCGCTTTACACATGGTCAGGTTGGAGTTTGACTTCATGGAAAAACATATCAGGGGATCGCGAGAGCTGAAAGCCTCTTTTAGCTTACGGAAATGGTTTAAAGCTGTGTTCAGGCTGTAAAGGTAGAAGGGGGTGCTGTGCTGATCGGTTATTTCAGTTATCGGGATGCCTTCACAGCACAACGTGCCGTCTCTATATTCAAAATCGTGCATTCAACCTCCAGTATATTTGTCTTGTTAAGATAACTTTAACTTTTTCTTCCAGGCCGATATCTCCTTGCAAACCATATCCGGGTTTGTGCTTCCCGGTGTTTTTTTGTTAGACACCGAAGTCTCGGCGTTAAGAAGAGAAAAAACGTCCTCTTCCAGAAGAACTGAGAACCCCTTAAGCTCCGCTATGGAAAGGTCGGATATATTGATGTTCTTCCCGCCACAATAACTGACCATGCTCCCGACCACCTGATGAGCCTCGGAAAAAGCCATGCCTTTAGCGACAAGATATTCCGCGATATCCGTTGCGTATATAAATTCGTCTTCGAGGGCTTTGGCGGAGGCCTCTTTTTTGACCTCGATCCCCGACACAACAGAAGCCATAACGGCAAGAGAGGCGGCAACGGTATCCACGGACTCAAAAAGCGACTTCTTATCTTCCTGAAGATCGCGGTTGTATGAGTGAGGAATGCCTTTAAGCAGTATGAGCAATGAGTTGAGCGCGCCTATCACCCCGGCGGACCTTCCGCGCACCAGTTCCAGGACATCGGGATTCTTTTTCTGGGGCATAAGCGAACTGCCTGTGCAGTACGCTTCGGCTATATCTATGAAACCGAACTCCGGAATGCTGTAAAGAATAAGGTCTTCACTTATCCTGGAAAGATGCACCGCGACAATAGCCAGGGCCGATACCAGTTCCACCATGAAATCCCTGTCGCTTACAGAATCCAGGCTGTTCCCCGAAACCGAGGCAAATCCAAGCCTGTCGGCGGTGAACTTCCTGTCAAGCTTGAGCGCGGATCCCGCTATAGCACCTGAACCCATCACACTGATATCCGCCCTGCGGGCGGCGTCTTTTATACGGCCGGAATCCCTCTCGAGCATTTCAACATATGCCAGAAGAAGATGCGCCAGAAGTATCGGCTGCGCCCGATTGAGATGTGTGTAGCCGGGAAGTATTACATCCTGGTTCTTTTCCGCCTTCTCAACAAGGGCTTCCTGCAAAACCGCGATAAGGCCGGTCAACTGCCCGGCTTTCTCCTTGCAGTAGAGACGTACATCGTTGACAACCTGTTCGTTGCGCGAACGCGCGGTATGCATTTTTTTAGCCGCTACAGGCGCCCTTGACTCGGCGTACGCCTGTATGGCCGAGTGTATATCTTCGTCGCCCGCCGGGCAGAAAACGCCTTTATCGATCAGAGAGCTCAGCTCTTCAAGAACACCTGTAAGCTCTTTTTTTTCTTCGTCTGAAACATATCCGCACTTCGCGAGCATCTCTACATGCGCCTTTGTGGCCAGGCAATCGTACCTGGCAAGAACTTTATCAACGGCCAGGCTGGACGTGAAACCAAGCACATCGGGATCTATCTCTTGTTTTGAGAACCTTCCGCCCCATAGTTTTTTCATATCTAGCTCCCCTGATTAGCCGATCCTTTTCGGCGTGTCACATAAAAGCTACCGTTTATATGGCATCGCCCAGAGATCTATGAACCCTTTTGCCAGAGACTGGTCGAACCTGTCCCCTTCACCGTAGGTGGCCATTTCCAGATCATACCGGGACGCGGGGCTTTTTCTCCCCGTCACAGTGACGTTGCCCTTATAAAGTTTAAGACCCACTTCTCCCGAAACGTTCTCCTGTGTCTTATCGACGAACGCGTCGATCGCTTCCCTGAGAGGCGTGAACCACAGCCCGTTATATATCAACTCCGCGTACCTGTCGGCCAGAAACGCCTTGTGCGCACGTGTGGCGCGGTCAAGCACAAGCTCCTCAAGAGAACTATGGGCCGCGTACAAAATAGCCGAAGCCGGCGCTTCATATATCTCCCTCGATTTTATGCCCACCAGTCGGTCCTCGACCATATCAACACGTCCCACCCCATGAAGCGCCCCAATAGTGTTAAGCCTGGTCACTATCTCCACGGGGCCACATTTTTTCCCGTTAAGCGCCGTCGGTATTCCGCCCGAAAAGCCCACTTTTACGTATTCGGGCTTATCCGGGGACTTTTCAGGACAAACGATGCTGATATAGGTATCTTTAGCGGGTTCCTGAGATGGATCTTCCAGACTGCCGCCTTCTACGCTTACGCCCCAAAGGTTATTGTCGATACTGTAGAGTTTTTTCTTTGTCTGCTCAATGGGTATCTTTTTCTTTTTCGCGTAATCTATCTCAGACTCGCGAGTTGTCAGTTCCCATTCACGAACAGGAGCGATAACCTCCATATCGGGAGCCGTAAGATGGAACGTTACCTCGAAGCGCACCTGGTCATTACCCTTTCCGGTACAGCCGTGCGCTAGAGCTCCCGCTTTTTCCTTTTTCGCCGCTTTTACCATTGCCTCGGCTATTATCGGACGGGAAAGGGCCGTGGCGAGATTGTATTTCCCCTGGTAAAGAGCGCCCGCTTTGAGAGCCCTGAAAGCGTAATCTGTAACGAACTCTTTTTTAAGGTCCCCCACCAGACATTTGGACGCTCCTATTTTCAGGGCCCTCTCCCTGGCGCTTTCATTATCGGAGCCCTGCCCGACGTCGCCCATATAACAGACCACATCATATCCCCGGTCCATGAGCCACCGTATTATCACCGAAGTATCAAGCCCGCCGGAATAGGCAAGCACCACCTTTTTTTTAGCCATGTCAGCTCCTATTTTATTTATAACGCGCTTATCCGAGCAATTTCAGCAATATCGCCTTCTGCACGTGCATCCTGTTCTCGGCCTGATCATAGACGATCGAGTTCTTGCCGTCTATCACATCCGTTATTTCCTCTCCCCTGTGCGCGGGTAGACAATGCATGATCAGGGCGTCACCACCGGCGGATTTCAAAAGCTTTTCGTTGACCTGGAACGCCCGTAGGTCCTTCAGACGTTTTTCCCTCTCGTCCTCCTGCCCCATACTGGCCCATACATCGGTATAGACTATGTCGGCGCCTTCAACGGCCTTATACGGGTCATTTGTCTTTTCCACCCGTGACCCGTTGGCCGAGGCGATCTTAACGGCTTCGTCGAAGATATCCGCGTCGCACTCATACCCTTCCGGGCTACCCGCTCTTATGTTCACACCCGTTTTGGCGCATACCATTAGAAGCGAGTTAAGAACATTGTTGCCGTCCCCAACATAGGCGACCGTTACATGCTTCCTGCCTTTGTTCTCCATGACCGTAAAAATATCGCTGAGAGCCTGGCAGGGATGGGCCATGTCCGACAGACCGTTCACCACCGGAACATCCGAATATGCGGCAAGGTCCTGCACGTCGCGATGCGCGAAGACACGCGCGACTATCCCGTCAACATACCTTGACACAACCTTTCCGACATCCTTGACCGACTCCCTCCCCCCCATATCTATTTCCCTGGGGCTGAGATAAAGAACGTAACCGCCCAGATGCACCATGGCAACTTCGAAAGATATCCTGGTCCTGTTGGAAGGTTTCTGAAAAAGAAGCGCCATTGTCTTGTCGCGGCAGGCTTTCTTTCTCGAAAGAGGTTTTTTCTTAAGTTTCCCGGCCATTTTCAGTATATCGAATATCTCTTTTGAGCTTAAGTCCCTCAAACACACAAGGTCTCTTTTTTTCTTCTTCATATTTTCTCCAATACCTGTGAGAATTTGTTTATTGCCTCGTCTATCTCTTCTTTTTTGACGTTCACCGGAGGCATAAGCCGGAGTATGTTATTCTGGGTGCAGTTAACGAGAAGCCCGTTCTCCATACACCCGGCCGCCACCGCCGCGGCGTCTTCCATTTTCATGCTGAGACCTATCATCAATCCCAGGCCTTTTATCTCTCCTATCACGTCAAATTTTTGCTTCATCTCTTCCAGCCTGGATACCATGTACTTTCCCATGCTCAAGGTATTCGCGAGAAGGCCTTCCTGTTCTATCGCTTCGAATACCCCTAGAGCGGCAGCGCACACTATGGGGCTTCCGCCGAAGGTGGAAGCGTGCGTACCGGGAGTTAGAACATTCGCGTGTTTTTCTTTCACGACAAGCGCGCCTATCGGCAGTCCTCCCCCGAGGGATTTTGCCAGCGTCATCGCGTCCGGTTCGATACCGAAATGCCTGTAAGCGAACATCTCGCCCGTGCGCCCCATGCAGGTCTGGACCTCGTCCATTATAAGAAGCAGGTCCTTTTCCGCGCACACATCGCTAAGCTCTTTCATATATGATATATCCGGAACGTTTATTCCCCCTTCCCCCTGTACGGGCTCGGTCAATACCGCTACTGTCTTCGGGGTTATGGCTTCTTTCAGTGCCTTTATATCATTAAAAGCCACGTGCTTGAAACCTTCCGGCAGCGGATGAAATCCTTTTTTGACCTTGTCCTGGCCCGTGGCGGTCAGCGTGGCCAGGGTCCTTCCGTGAAAAGACCTTTCCATTGTTATGATCTCGTACCTGTCGGGACTACCGTATTTCCGGGCCAGTTTTATGGCGCCCTCATTGGCCTCGGCTCCGCTATTGGAGAAAAACACCTTCCCGGGAAAAGAATGCTCTATTATTTTGCGCGCCAGTTCGGGCTGGACCTCATTGTAGAAATTGTTGGACACGTGTAGTATCTTCTCCATCTGATCGGCCATCCTCGCCAGGACCCTGGGATGCCTGTGTCCCACACCGCTAACAGCCCACCCCGGGAAAAAATCAAGATAGACCTTTCCTTCTGTGTCCTCGACGCGCGCCCCATCTCCCTTTACCAGGCATAGATCCGCGCGGGTATAAGTGGAAAGCACATTCTCTTTATACAGTTTTTTGATCCCGTCAAGTTTCATTTTTTCCCGCCTTTTTTAACCATGCACTATTTCAGTACCGATACCTTTATCGGTGAATATCTCCAAAAGAAGCGCGTGCGTGAGATGCGCGTCCACAATATGAGACTTGCGCACCCCTCCCTTTAGAGCATGCAGGCACGACTTTATTTTGGGAACCATCCCCCCCTGGATAACGCCGGTCTCCATGAGGTGATCTACCGTTTCCATCGTGAGCGAGTGAAAAAGAGAATCCGGATCGGCCTTATCCCTCATCACTCCCCTGACGTTGGTAAGAACCACGAACTTTTCGGCATCCAGAGCTATGGCGAGGTTCGAGGCGGCTTCGTCAGCGTTTATATTGTAAAGTTTGTTGTCCCTCCCTTTGCCGACAGGACATACCACAGGTATTATATTGGTATCCGCGAGACGGTTCAATATTGTAGTATCTATCGAATCGACGCTTCCCACATACCCCAGGTCCGGCCCGCCGCGTTTAACGGCCTGGATCATGTTGTTCTCTTTCCCGCTCAATCCGAAAGATTCTCCTCCAAGATCGTTTATCTCCGACACAAGGCCCTGGTTTATCTCAAACAGAACGGAATCAACCACGCCCATAGATCTTTCGCAGGTCACCCTGAGCCCGTCGATGAACCTGGTCTCTATATTGGATTCCGTAAGACGCTGGTTTATATTGGGGCCTCCGCCATGTACAAGAACAGGTTTCATTCCCGCGTAACGCATAAAGACTATGTCCTGCAGAACGGTTTTACGGACCTGCTTGTCATGAAGAGAACTGCCTCCGAACTTTATAACGACCATCTTTCCGAAGAACTTTTTTATATAAGGCAGCGCCTCTATCAGTATCTCGCTTTTGCGTATAGCTTCCTGCATGTTTCTCCTTTTACCTCCGCGGTCGATGGGAAGAACGCCTCTGTAAGATGCGTTTACCGCTACATGCTGGCGGTTAAGTTTAAGCCCCTCTTATGTCGTATAGAACGAATTGAAGGCCAGGTATTTTTTAGTTATGTCGCATGAATAAAAGACCGCTTCGCCTTTTCCCGCGTTAAGGTTAATTTCAATAAGGACCTCCCTGCCCTTAAAGACCGGGGAGTCTTTCCGATTAGCCCCGGAACACGCTTTGCCCTTCTTGAGAAAAAAGACACCGTCCATCTTTATATCCATCTTTTCGGGATCGAACTTTACCCCGCTGGAACCGGCTGAAGATGCGACCCTCCCCCAGTTGGGGTCGCCCCCCGCTACCGCGCATTTTACAAGAAGCGAGTCCGCGACAGCGCCGGCTACTTTCTTTGCCTGGCGGTCGTCTCCGGCGCCCTTTATCCTTACTTCTATGAACTTGCTGGCCCCTTCTCCGTCCTTGACGATCATGGCCGAAAGGTCCCTTGATACAGCCTTAAGATTCTCGAGAAATATATCGAGATCCCTGCCACCGGTTCCTACAAGCCTGTTTCCGGCTTCCCCGTTAGCCATCAGCACTACCGTATCGTTCGTGCTCATGTCGCCGTCCACTGTTATGGCGTTAAAAGAGGAATCGGCGGAAACTCTCAGAGCCCGGTCGAGGGCTTTTTTGCTTATATTAGCGTCGGTCATTATATAACCGAGCATGGTAGCCATGTCAGGCTTTATCATTCCCGCCCCTTTGGCCACTCCGGTTATGACCACCCGCTTTCCTCCTATTGAGAAAGCGCGTGAGGATATCTTCCTGAAAAGGTCAGTGGTCATTATGCCGTCGGCCGCGTCCGGCAAGGCTTCGGTGGAAAGACCCAGCGCCAGAGGCCTCATTCCCGCGAGTATGGGTTTCATGTTCATGTACTGTCCTATTATCCCCGTTGAGGATACCAGCACCTCTTCTGTCTTAAGGCCAAGCACTTTAGCCATGGCCTTCACCATCCTGCGGGCATCCGATAATCCGCGTTTTCCGGTCATGCAGTTGGCGTTCCCGCTGTTAACTACCACGGCCCGTATATGTCCGCGCCGGGCAAGATGCTCAATATCGACCACGACCGGCGCGGCTTTAACTGTGTTCCGAGTAAAAAGAGCCGCTGCCTTACAGTTACTGTTCGAATAAAAAAGAGACAGGTCCTTTCTTTTCTTTTTTGCTCCGCAGTGTATCCCGCTGAAAAGAAAACCTTTAGGAACATGCCATTTTACATCATTGTGGTTTTTCACTCCAATCCCGCCTTTTCATCAAGACCGTACATGATATTCATGTTCTGTACGGCCTGGCCGCTGGCTCCCTTTAAAAGATTGTCGATAACAGAGACTACAACAAGCATGCCGGAAGAGACCGTAATGCCGATATCACAGAAATTCGTAAGAGCCGCTTCTTTTATCTCCGGCAGTTCACCCTCCGCGCGCACCCTTACAAAGGGCTCGTCCTTATAACGCTCAGCATAAAGCCGGTGAATATCCTCGGACCCGGGAAGCCCGTCATGTTTTATGTATATCGTTGAAAGTATCCCCCTCCTCAAGGGTATAAGATGCGGGGTAAAATTCACATTGACCGTGCCTTTTGCCGCGCCGGAAAGAATATGCGACATCTCCGGCATATGCTGATGAGCGTTGGCCTTGTAACACTTGAGGTTTCCGGAGACCTCTCCGAACGAAAGCGGTATCGAAGCTTTTCGCCCGGCGCCCGTAGCCCCGCTCTTGGAATCCACCACAACGCTGCGGTCTTTTTCTGAAAGAAGCCCGGCTATCGGCAGAAGAGCGAGTATCACGCTTGTCGGGTAACATCCGGGGTTCGCTATAAGATCGGCTGTTTTTATCCGCTCCCGATTAAGTTCAGGAAGCCCGTATACCGCGCGATCCAGGTTATCCGTATCGACGTGTTCTGTGCCGTACCATTTAAGGTACTGATCAGCCGGCAGCCTGTAATCGGCGCTCAGATCTATGACCTTCTTGCCTTTTGAAAGAAAGATCGGAGCGAATTTCATAGAGACCGTGTGCGGAAGCGCCAGAAAAACAAGATCACATGAGGCGGCTACTTTATCGACATCAAGGTTACGACAGGTAAGGGAAAGTTTCTTGCCAAAACGCGGATAAAGCTCGGACATCGGCATCTCTTTCTCCACGATCGCGGAAAGTGAGGTTATCTCGACATTCCGGTTCCTTAAAAGCACCTCCACAAGCTCTTCGCCTGTATAACCGGTCGCCCCTACAACGGCTGCTTTTATCATCATAACTCCTTTAATATTATTTATAATAATTTCGGAAAATCCAAGTATAGAATAAATGCCGCTTGATGTCAATCATAAACGGGCCGCGCGTTTTTGACGGATCCCGAATTTAACCTGGTTAATTTAACCAGGTTAAATTCAGGCGGTTAAAAAAAAGGCGGGCCATCTTTCAGGATGGTCCGCCTTTGAATATCCTGAAAACCGGCTGCTGAAAACCGCCGGTTTCCAGCAATAACTATCTTTTAGAGAACTGAAAGTGCTTGCGCGCTCTCTTCTGCCCGTATTTCTTTCTTTCTTTCGCTCTTGGATCGCGTGTCAGGAACCCGCCTTTTTTAAGGGCTATGCGGGAATTTTCGTCTATCTCAAGCAGCGCTCTCGCTATTCCATGTTTGAGGGCCCCTGCCTGACCGCTTATTCCGCCTCCCGAGACCGTTGCGGAAATATCGTATTTCCCGCCGTTACCGGTTATTTCCATCGGATGCATCACAACTATGCGGTCGGTCTCACGCGGAAAATAATCCTCGAAAAGCCGCTTGTTGACCTTTATCTTTCCGCTGCCCTCACGCACACGTACTCTGGCCACCGATTCTTTTCTTCTACCTACGGTAGTAATTTCCTTGTTCTCGCTCATATATGGACTCCGTTTTTATACATTCTTTTCGACAGGCTTCTGCGCCATATGACGGTGTTCGGCATCCGCGTACAACTTAAGCCTCTTCAACATAAGGCTTCCCAGCCTGTTCTTTGGAAGCATGCCCTTAACCGCGTGTCTTAGGACCTTCCGGGGATCTTTTTCCATCATCTTGTCGTAAGGGGTTACAGTCTGTCCGCTGGGATAGCCGGAGAAACGCTTGTAATGTTTCTGGGTGCCCTTATTACCCGTTACCCTTATCTTCGCGCAGTTCACCACTATTACACCCGCCCCGTTATCGACATTAGGAGTGAAATCGGGACGGTATTTGCCGCTTAAGAGTGTGGCGATCTCCGTGGCGGTCCTTCCAAGGACCTTTCCCGAAGCGTCAACTACATACCAGTCATGCACGGTCTCTTTGGGTCTTATCATCTTTGTTTTCATCATAAGAATATTGTCCGTTCGTTATTTTACATTCCCTGCCCCGCTTATCAACAGGCTTTCCCGTTCCAGAAGAGCCCTTGCGCGGCCGGGTTAAGAGATTGTAAAATTATCATATTTAGGGGACTTTGTCAAGAATTATGTGGGCGCATGTCGCGTGGGCACGTTGGCACGCGGCATGCCTTTCTCTCGTCCGGGACGGCAATGCTGTCACGGACAAAAAAAAACGGGAAGGAACTTTTAAGACCGGCTTTCAATTGTCGCCTGAAACGGCCCTGTAAAGAGCCCGGACCTGGTCCTTATAGTAGGACTCGAAAACCGACTGCAGGACCTTTTTCTCAATACCTTTCCTGCTGACGTCATTGGCCCTTTTGTTCTGTCTTCGCTGGTCGGTGATAGACACCTTGTGTGAGTAGTTCTTGTTAGTCATTTCTCCTCCCCTTCTTTTTCCGCGTTCGAGAAAACAACACTGCCGTCATCCTTTACGATGAAGACGACTTTATCTCTGCTTTTTATGTTGAAATAATCCTGCAGGACCTTCGGGATGAAGATCTGCCCCCTGTCCGATACTGTGGAATGGAATCTGAAAGTCGGTTTTTTTATCATAGGCTTCCTTAACAAGTATAAAACAAGTATACAACAAGTATTAATACTTGTCAATAGGGAAAAGGAAATAATTAATGTAAGAGCTCTCTTTTCTAGTACTTCACCCTGATAAGGAATAGACCTTTGGCGGGAGCCGTGGGTCCGGCTTTGGTGCGGTCAGCGGCTTTGAGAATACGGGGAACACTGCCCGGAGCGAGGTATCCCCTGCCGGTATCTATGAGCGTCCCGGCTATATTGCGTACCATATTATATAGAAATCCATCGCCTTCGACATGTATAGTTATGGTTCTCCCCTTTTTCTTTACTCCTATACTTCTTATCGTCCTGACGGAAGACCTTTCTCTCTTATCGCTGGCCTGAAAAGACCTGAAGTCGTGACGGCCCTTCAGGAAGGCCGCTTCCTTAAGCATCAGCGGAACATCCAGAACGTAAGGGACCCGGCATGAGTATCTCTCGCGGAACGGATCTCTGCTTTTTGAATTGAAGATATCATATCTGTAGATCTTTGAAGAGGCGGCGAACCTCGAATGAAAATCCGGCTCCGCTTCTTCGGCCTTCTTGACCACTATATCTTCGGGGACAACAGCGTTTAAAGCGAATGGTATTTTTGAAACGGGTATTTTTGAGGTAGTCTTAAAGTTGGCCACCTGGGCCAGGGCATGCACACCCGCATCGGTGCGGCTAGCCCCGTAAAGAGTGTGTTTTCCACCGAAAAGCGCGGATATAGCTTTCTCGAGCTCTTCCTGTACCGTTCTCTCGTTCTTCTGGACCTGCCAACCTTTATAGGCGGTCCCATCGTAGGCGATGGTGAGTTTTATGTTCCGCACTTAAAGCTTTGCCTCGCGGATAAGAAGTTCGGCTATCTGCACAGCGTTGAGGGCCGCGCCTTTCCTGAGGTTATCGGCCACAACCCACATATTTATCGCTTGCGGCACGGAAGCATCCTCCCTGACCCTGCCCACAAAAACATTGTCTTTACCTTCGGCGCTTATGGGCATAGGATACCTGTTCGCGGACGGGTCATCCTCAACTGTAATACCCGGAAAAACCCTGAGAGCCTCGAGGGCTTGTTCACGCGTCACTTTTTCTTCTGTCTCAATATTGACGCTTTCAGAATGCGCGTAATACACAGGCACTCTCACGCATGTGGAAGTTACGCAAATATCGTGCCTTCCCATTATCTTCCCGGTCTCATGGACCATCTTCATCTCTTCCTTTGTATAAAAATTGTCCATGAAAGAATCTATGTGGGGGATCGCGTTATACGCTATCTGGTGCTGGAACTTATTCACCATGGCGGGGGGAACATTATGCTCTCCTATCCCGTGATGAGATTCCTTCTTGCTCAGACGCATTACCTGCGCTTCCATCTCAAGTATGTTCTGCTGACCGGCGCCGGAGACCGACTGAAAAGTGGTCACCACTACCCTCTTTATTCTGCTTATATTATCTATGGCCTTAAGAGGCAGTACAAGCTGTATGGTAGAGCAGTTGGGGTTAGCTATTATGCCTTTATGTTCATGGGTGGCTTCCGGATTGACTTCCGGGACCACCAGCGGGACACCCTCTTCCATGCGGAAAGCGCTTGAATTGTCCACGCACACGGCCCCGGCTTTAACCGCGTAGGGAAGGAACTCCCGGCTTCTCGACGCCCCCGCCGAAGCAAGAACTATATCTATATCTTGAAAAGAATCCTTGCCCAGGACCTGTACAGGGTACTCCCTGCCCGCGAACTCAAGTTTTTTCCCGGCCGAGCGCTCGCTGGCCAGGAACCTGAGCTCACCGACAGGAAAAGCTCTTTCTTCCAGTATCCATAAGAACTGAGTTCCCACAGCGCCGGTAGCGCCCATAACAGCGACATTATATTTATCTTTTTTCTTCAGAGTCATACTTCTCCCTTGCCTCTTTACCCTTAGCTGTTTGCCCTTACACTTTCTCCGCCGGTTCTATAGCTCTATCCCAACGCCTTAACAACAAGATCGCCGACCTCGGTGGTAGAATACCCCATTTTTCCGGCAGAAAGGCTTTTCAGCTTATTTGCCGTAACTTCCATTACGGCTTTCTCTACCATATCGGCGGCTTTACTCTCTCCCAGCGTCTCAAGCATCATGCCGACGGCGCATATGGCGGCCAATGGATTTATGACGTTCTTGCCCGTATATTTGGGAGCGGATCCTCCTATCGGCTCGAACATAGAAACACCTTCGGGGTTTATGTTGCCTCCGGCCGCTATGCCCATACCACCCTGTATCATCGCGCCCAGGTCCGTTATTATGTCGCCGAACATATTATCGGTGACTATTACATCGAACCATTCCGGGTTCTTCACCATCCACATGCATGTCGCGTCAACATGGGCATAATCTCTTTCTATTTCGGCATAATCCTTGGCGCCTATATCGTGGAAAGCCCTTTCCCAGAGGTCGAAAGCGTAAGTAAGAACATTGGTCTTTCCTACCAGGGTTAGCTTTTTGTCCTTGTTCCTTTTTCGGGTGTAATCAAAAGCGTACCTCAGGCATCGGTCAACTCCCTTTCTTGTGTTGATAGATGTCTGTATAGCCACTTCGTCAGGAGTATCTTTCTTCATAGCACCGCCGGTCCCTGAATAAAGTCCTTCGGTGTTCTCCCTGACCACAACAAAATCTATCTCTTTGGGACCTTTGCCCTTGATCGGAGTGTCCACCCCGGGATACAGCTTCACGGGACGGAGGTTAATGTACTGGTCAAGAGCGAACCTCAGCTCAAGAAGAAGACCCTTCTCGAGTATGCCGGGCTTAACATCCGGATGGCCGATAGCTCCGAGATATATGGAGTCTACCGTCTTGAGCTCGGAAAGCACGCTTTCGGGAAGTATTTCGCCGGTCCGTTTGTAACGCTCTCCGCCAAGATCGTGCATTATCTTCTCGTACTTGAAGCCCGTCTTAGCCGCTACCGCGTCGAGCACTTTTAGTCCCTCGTCCACGACCTCCGGACCTGTTCCATCACCTGGTAAAACCGCTATTTTATACATCTGCCTCTCCTTTTTATTTTTTCTTTTTGGCGTATTCCATAAGACCGCCGGCGTGTATGATCTCCTTTATGAACGCGGGAAAAACTTCGGCTTTAAAAGACTTTTTCCTGCCCGGACCGATTATCTCTCCCTTTGTAACATTGACCTCGACACTGTCGCCGCTATTGAGGGCACCGGCCGCTTCTTCGCTGGTAAAGATGGGAAGCCCTATATTTATAGCGTTGCGGTAGAATATCCTCGCGAAGCTCTTCGCTATTACGCATGATACCCCGGCGGCTTTTATGGAGATAGGAGCATGCTCCCTGGACGAACCGCATCCGAAGTTCTCTCCGCCCACTATGATATCACCCGGTTTTACTTTTTTTACGAACCCGGCATCGGCGTCTTCCATGCAATATTTAGCGAGCTCTACGGGATCGGAAGTATTCAGATACCTCGCCGGTATTATTTCATCTGTATTGACATTGTCTCCGAACTTATGCACTTTTCCTTTTATCTTCATTTTTCTCCCCGAACGTTATCATATCTCTGAAGGATGAGCTATCATGCCTTTTATCGCCGAAGCCGCCGCGACCGCGGGGTTAGCCAGATATACAGAGCTTTTGGGATGCCCCATACGGCCTACAAAGTTCCTGTTCGTAGTGGCTATCGCCGTTTCTCCCTCGGCAAGTATACCCATATGCCCCCCCAGACAAGGCCCGCAGCTCGGCGTGCAGAAAGTCCCCCCGGCCTTTATGAACACCTCGGCGTACCCTTCTTTTACGGCTTCCTTGTATATTTCCTGTGTGGCCGGTATCACTATAAGCCTCACATCAGGAGACACCTTCTTGTTCTTTATTACCGCCGCGGCCTGCCTGAGATCGCTTATCCTGCCGTTAGTGCAGGACCCTATTACTACCTGGTCCACCTTAATGTTCTTATAAAAACCCACGGGGTTCCCGTTGGAAGGCAGGTCGGGCGCGGCGACCACCGGATCAAGCCTGGACACATTATATTCCTTAACACGGGAATATACCGCGTCCTTATCGCTTTTTACAACCTTGTAGCTTTTTCGGGACGGTTTATATTTTCTTATAGCAGCCTTGACATATTTTTCAGTGATCTTATCGGCGGCTATTATTCCATTCTTCGCGCCGGCCTCGATAGCCATGTTGCATATGCTGAACCTGTCATCCATGGACAGCTGCTCTATAGTGTCACCGGTAAACTCGAGAGCTCCGTGAAGCGCTCCCGAAACTCCGAGGTCCGAAATAATGTGCAGGATAATGTCTTTGCCTCCCACCCATTTTCGAGGCTTCCCTGTAAGGACTACCTTTATTGACTCGGGAACCTTGAACCAGCATTCGCCGAAAGCCATCGCGTAGGCCAGATCTGTCGACCCGACCCCTGTCGCGAAAGCGCCGAGAGCTCCATGTGTACAGGTATGAGAATCAGCGCCTATCATCAGGTCTCCCGGCAGCACTATGCCCCTTTCGGGCAGAAGAGCGTGCTCGACCCCCATGTCCCCTATCTCAAAGTAGTTATCTATTTTGAACTCTTCGGCGAACTCCTTGAGCATACGGGCCTGGTTGGCGCTTTTCATGTCTTTTGCCGGCAGAAAATGGTCCGGAACAAGGACCACCCTGTTACTATTAAAGACCTTTTCCTTGCCCAATTCGCGAAACTCATTTATGGCTATTGGACTTGTAACATCGTTACCCAGACAGAGATCTATCTCGGCCCGGATGAAATCACCCGGAGCTATACTTTTGAGCCCCCTGGCGTGCGAAAGCAGTATCTTTTCGGTTATGGTGTGCCCCATATCAG
Organism: uncultured Planctomycetia bacterium; assembly: GCA_964451815.1. Taxonomy (GTDB): domain Bacteria; phylum Omnitrophota; class Gorgyraeia; order Tantalellales; family Tantalellaceae; genus CAYVIW01. The sequence goes on from CAYVIW010000066.1 coordinate 27,278, forward strand.
CTCCTTGACCTTAATATGAATATAAAACATCCCCCGGCAAGCCTGGGCCCAGGGTTATGAAGAGCCAGTTTACCAAATTTTTACCTCAAAATCAACTGACAAAATATGTCCTGTGATATATAATAACCCGGTTGGCTGAAAACAGGATATTAACGGTTTGAGACGATCAAAAGGATTTTTTGACATGGAAAAAGCAGAAACACGAAAAGATGTTATTTTTTTAGCGGCTGTCTCAACGGTGGTCTTGATATGGAACTTATGGACCGGAAGCGTCCTGTCCTGGGACGAAGGATTTTACGGAAGTGTCTCCAAGGAGATATTCCGTACCGGGGACTGGATAAACCTGTACTGGGCGGGTACGCAATGGAGCGACAAGCCCCCCCTTTACATGTGGATGACCTCCCTTTCCTTTAACCTGTTCGGCATAAACGAGTTCTCTGTACGCCTCTTCTCCGCCATTTGCGGCGTATCCACGGTCATCGTCACATATTTCCTGGGCGCGAAGCTCTATTCCCGGAAAGCAGCCGTGGCGTCAGCTCTGACACTTCTCTGCACATGGCATTTCATATGGTCTTCGAGGGTCGGTATGCTGGATATCGCTTTGACCTTTTTTATATCTCTTTCTATTCTATTGTTCGAACTTGGATCAAACAACAAAAAACTGCTCTTTCTGTGCCCGTTGAGCTTCGCTCTGGCGTTCCTTACAAAAGGCGCCGGGGCCATGATAATACCGGCTATTATATTTTTATATGCCGTCCTCTCCGGAAAAGCCAGAAAACTGATAGATCCTTATCTTATCGCGGGAGGAGTGTTATCCGTTCTTATTCTGGCATGGTGGCATCTGGCGGTATTTTACTCTTACGGCCAGGATTTCGTGGACAGGTACTTCATCACACATCTTATAAGCCGTACCACCACGGCGTTGGACGATCACACCGGAACATTTTTTACTTATTTCAGGGTCATACCCAACAAAGGAAGACCCTGGTCCTTTATAGGCCTGGCGCTTATACCTCTTCTCGTCTTCAGAATAATACGTAACAGGGAAAGGTCGCATCTTCTGCCGGTCGTATGGGCTTCCTGCGTTATACTTCTTTTCAGCGCCGTCAAAACAAAACTCCACTGGTATATAATGCCGGTATATCCGGCCCTGGCTATAATGACGGGCTGGGGCGCGGAAAAAATTTTCAGAAAATACACCGTGCCGGCGGTATCCCTCATCTTTGTTCTTACTCTGGCTTATCTAACTATAGAAAAAGACATCTACGATCTGGATTATTCTCCCAAAATAAAGGCCACCGCTCTCGGGGTTATGGAAACCATCCCGGCCGGGAAAAAAGTCTTTCTTTACGGGGTCGGGGATCCCGGCATGCAGTTCTACCTCGGATGGTCCGGCCTGAACGTGAGTAACGAAAGAACCCTCTTATCACTTCTGGAAGAAAAAGATGTTTATGTGCTCATCAGCAGGAACAACAGGAACTTTCTACCCGAAACCGGGTATACGATTATTCAAGAATACCCCGATCATATACTGATAAGATCAGGAAGGAACGGAATTCAATAGATGTTTTGTGTAGGGATGTTTGGGCGAAAGATATATCTCTTCTTTGGACGCTATCTCCACAAGCCTGCCTTCTTTCATAACCCCCACGGTGTCGGACATAAATTCCACCACCCTGAGATCATGCGATATAAAAAGGTATGTAAGGCCTGACTCTTTCTGGAGGTCCTTGAGCAGATTAAGTATACCGGCCTGTATGGAAACATCAAGGCTCGAGACAGGCTCGTCCAGTATAAGCACCGCGGGCTCATTTATAAGCGCCCTGGCTATGGCTATCCTCTGACGCTCGCCGCCCGAAAACTGGTGGGGATATCTTTTTTCACAGGACGCGCCTTCAAGATCGACCCTGTCGAGAACGGCGCGGACCCTTCGGGAAACCTGGTCTTTCTTTACGTTTTTTACCAGAAGAGGCTCACCGACTATATCCCTCACGTTCATCCTCGGGTTCAATGAACCATAAGGGTCCTGGAAGACCATGTCCTTGTCTCCTGTGATCTTTATCCTCCCGGAGTCCGGGCTGAATATCCCGGCCGCCAGTTTAGCCACAGTTGACTTGCCCGAGCCCGATTCACCCACAAGGCCGAAAGTACCGCCTGGCGCGCATGAAAAAGAAACGCCGTCGACCGCTTTTACCGGGCCTTCACCGGCGTGGAACACACCTCTCGGGCGGAAATATTTCTTCACATCCCTGAACTCTATGACGCCTCCCGGGCGATCGCTGCGGCCTGTCATTTTCTCTCCCTCCCGACGGGAAGTCTTTTTCTTTTATCCCCTATCCGGGGCACACATTCTATAAGCTGTCTTGTGTAGGCATGGTCGGGCGATCTTAAAACCGCTTCTTTCACGCCGGACTCGACCACCCTGCCATTTTTCATCACCGCCACTTTATCTGCTATCATATCCACTACCGAAAAATCATGGGTTATAAAAAGAGCCGCGAATTCCTTTTCGCCCTGAAGCTGTCGGATAAGGTCCAGTATCTCTTTCTGTATAGATACGTCCAGCGCGGTTGTAGGTTCGTCAAGTATCAGCACTTCTGGCCCGCAGGCAAGGGCCATGGCAAGGCCCACCCGCTGCCGCATACCCCCGGAAAGCTCATGCGGATAGGCGTTTCTCACAGCGTCGGGAAGTTTTACCTGGTGAAGAAGTTCCGTGACCTTTTTCTTTATATACACCGTGGCCAGTCGTGTATGGGCGGTCAGGACCTCGGCTATCTGATGCCCCGAACGCATGACGGGATTAAGAGAGGTGAAGGGTTCCTGGAATACCATGCCGATATCCTTCCCTCTTATCTTCCTCTTTTCTTCTTCGGAAAGCGAGGCGATATCACCTCCCCTTAGAAATATCCTTCCTTTATCACGTTTAGCGGTCCGGGGAAGAAGGTCCAGTATCGCCAGTGCCGTCATGGTCTTACCGCTGCCGGACTCGCCCACCAGGGCCATGACCTCGCCTTTCCTGAGGTCCAGACTCACGTTGTCGATAACGTATTTCCCGCCGATACTTACCGTAAGATCCTCTATCTTTAGAACATTCTCATTCATGATCCATTCTCCATCTCCTCAAAAACGCCGCGCGATCGCGATACTCAGGAACTGTCCGGATATCCCCCAAGGCAACATCTATTGAGACTGCCATAACAGACAGCGATATGCCTGTATGTTTTCTTGCTTGTTTTAACCGCCCCCTTCGGGGTACGCAAAAGTTGGCTCTAAATTTTTGCGAAGGCCATGGATTGCATGGAACAGAACGTAGCGATATGACATTAAAATTTTCCGGCTTGCGCCGGAACGAGCGAACTTTTGCTCGGTTAAAAGGCTGCGAAAACATACAGACATATCACTGTCCTTTACAACTGCCTCAAGGGACCTTGTTTTAGAGAATATCCGGACGGTTCTCATCCCCGCTCCCTGAGTTTGGGGTCGGCCATCTCTCTCATGCCTTCGCCTATAAGGTTGAAAGCCAGAACCGTCACAAGTATGGCAAGCCCCGGGAAGAGCATCAGCCACCAGGCGTAATCCATATAGTTTCTGCCCGCGGTCAATATATTGCCCCAGCTCGGAACGGGTATCTGCACGCCTAGCCCCAGAAAAGAAAGCGCGCTTTCAACCAGTATGGCCCCGCCCACGCTGAGCGTCGCGCTGACATAGACCGGTGCCATAGCGTTGGGCAAGATGTGCCTGAAGATGATCCTCATGTCGGATACCCCGTGTATCCTGGCCGACCAGACAAAATCCCTTTCGCGAAGCGTGAGAAACTCGGCCCTGACAAGACGGCACAGTCCGGCCCAGCTGGTCAGGCCTATCACCACCATAACGTTGACTATGCTGGGTCCCAGGAACGTGATGACCATCATTATCAGGAAGAAGGTCGGGAAACAATACATGACCTCCACAACTCGCATGATCACGCTGTCCACCCATCCGCCGTAATAACCGCTAAGCCCTCCCAGCAAAAGCCCTATGACCAGAGATATGAATACGGCTATAAGCCCTACCGACAAAGATATACGCGCTCCATACACCATGCGGCTGAAAACATCACGCCCGAGGTTATCGGTACCGAAAAAGTGACCGGCCGAAGGAGGCTGAAGCCTCCCCTCCGCGGAAAGATCGACCTCCACGGGATCGTGCGTAGCCACGACCGGCGCGAATAAAGCCGCGGCTGTCATGACCGTTATAACTATAATACCGAACAGAACACGTTTATTCATATTATTTTTTACCCTCAAGTCTTATTCTCGGGTCGACCACAGCATAAGCCACGTCCGACAAAAAGATGCCGACAAGGGTCAGGAACGTCGCTATTACGCCGACTCCCATTACGACCGGATAGTCATAGTTCATTATGGCCTCATAACCAAGCCTCCCCATGCCGGGCCAGGCGAATATGGTCTCAAAAATAAAACTGCCTGATATAAGCGCCGGAAGCGTAAGACCCAGTATCGTAACAATGGGAAGAAGCGCGTTCCTCAGAACATGCGCCAGAACAATTCTCCTCTCGGGAAGACCTTTTGCCCTCGCGGTCAGAATATAATTCTCTCCCATCACCTCTATCATGCTTGAGCGAACATACCTTGAAAGCGCCGCCAGAGCTCCGAAAGCGGTGGCCGCTACCGGCAGGACCAGATGCCTCAAAAGGTCCCTGATCTGAGCCGGCCCATCGAGATATCGGACATACCATGGCCTCATACCCGATATGGGGAACCATTCCAGTTTGAAACCGAAAAAGAAAATAAGCATTATCGCCAGCCAGAAGGTCGGCATAGCGTAGCCCGTAAACACAAAGACCGTGGTAACTTTATCAAAAAGTGAATTTCTTTTTATAGCGCTTATTATGCCTATAGGTATGGCTACAGCAAATATCACCAGAAGCGAAACAGCCTGCAAAAGAAGCGTAGCCGGCAGATGCGCCATTATTTTTGATATGACGGGCCTGTCGTCTATAAGCGACCTGCCGAAATCAAACGTCGCCAGCCTTTTTATCCAGGTGATGTACTGTGTAAGCACCGGCTTGTCCAGGTCATACATCCGGCTGAACGCCTCCCTGGCGCTGCCGGAAACTTCGGGATTAAGGCCATACCTTATACTGGCGGGGTCTCCGGGGGCCAGATGCATTATAATGAACATTATAAGAGATATCCCGATAAGCATCGGTATTATCAGAAGCAGCCGTTTTATTATGTATTTCTTCATAATGTTTAAGAAAAGCTAGAACTTATACTTTACCTCATCCTCCGGCACATACCACTCTATCAGATTATAACCTATGCCCGCCGGCGCCGGCTCTATGCCTTTTACGCGTCTGTTCACCGCCGGCATGGCGTAGGGAAAAAAAAGGAACGTATACGGAGCCTCCTCCGCTATTCTTTTGTGCAGCCGGCGGTATATCACAGCTCTCCTTGCGGGGTCGAATTCCCTGCGGCCTTTCTCGATAAGCTCATCGGCAAGGCTGTCTGAAAATAAGATAAAATTAAGCCCTCCCGGCGCGGCTGAGGTTGAATGCCATACCGAGAAAAGATCGGGGTCCGAGGGGACCGTCCAGCCGAGTATCACAGCCTGGAAATTCCGTTTGTCTATGAACTGGTCCAGAAAAGCCGACCAGGCCATTACCTGTATCTCCGCTTTTACCCCCAGTTTTGCCCATTGACTCTGTATAACGGTAGCGGCGTCCTCCCTCACCTGACTGCCCTGATTGGTCGCCAGTATTATACGGAACTCTTCTCCGTTTTTGGAAAGTACCCCTTTTCCGTCAGGGTCGGACCAGCCGGCTTGTCTCAGAAGTTCCGCCGCCTTGACCGGGTCATGATCATAAGACTCGGCTGTTTCGTCATAGTAGGAAGACTCTTTAAGGAACGGGCCCGTGCAGGGCTCACCTTGTCCGAGAAGCACCGAATCGATTATGTCTTTTTTGTTGATGGCGTAGCTCAAAGCCTGACGCACACGCTTATCGGCGAATATGGGATCGGCGTTGTTGTACCCTATGTATGTATATGAATGAGAAAGATACCGGTATTTCTCGAGCCTCTGCCTGAACTCGGGAGTTTCGCTTCTGTAAAGAAACTGATATGGATTGAGGTCCATTGAGTCTATACCGCCCGTAACAAGCTCGAGGAATTGTACGCTCTGGTCGGGTATTATCCTTTGAACGAAACGTTTTATGTAAGGTTCGTGCCTGAAATACACGGGGTTGGACTCAAGGACCATATATCTGCCCGTTTTCCATTGTCTGAAAATATACGGCCCGGTGCCCACGGGGTTTCGGGCGTAAAAATTTCTTCTTATATCCCCCGAAGAAAAAAGATGCTCCGGGATTATGCCCATACCAAGTTTTAAAAGAGCGGGAGCGTACGGCCGGCTGTATCTGAAAATAACGGTATGGTCATCTATCAGTTCTATAGACTCTATGTCTGAGTAGCCGGATATATAAGGGCACGCGGTCCGGGGGTCGAGTATCGTATTGTATGTGAAAATCACATCACGCGCGGTAAAAGGCTCGCCGTCATGCCATTTGACCCCTTTGCGGAGATAAAAAGTTATTTCCAGGCCATCCTCGGATACCTCCCATCTATCGGCAAGATCCGGCACTACATCAAGGTCTTTATCCACCCTGGTAAGCCCGTTATATACAAGGCCGCATACGGAGCTTGATGTTACGTCATCCGCCAGAAAAGGCACAAGTATGCGGGCGTCAGCCAGAGCTGAAGACACGTAAGCGTCATGCGATATAACTGTCGCGCTTTCATCGGCCCAAGAGAGCGAAGACGAGAACAGCATAAAAAAAAGGACCACCGTTTTTACCTGTAACGATGGTCCTTTGCGAACAAGTCTTTTTATCCCTGGCATATGCACAAGTCTTATCAGGATCCGGATGTTCCGGGAACAGCGGGCTCCTCGTCGGATACGGGTTCCTCTTCTAAGACGGGCTCCTCGTCTGAGACAGGTAACCTCGTTTCATCTGCTCCCTCGACCTCGGTTTTCTCGACCCCTGAGGGCTCCTCCACCCGGGCGGGTTCACCGAGCGGGATGACCGGCGCTTCTGTCTGGGCCGGGAGACCCGGCATTTCCGCGCCTTCAAAAAGAGATCTGCCCCTTCTGGCCGTTATCATCCCCAAAAGAAGAGAAGTTATGATGAAAGCTATGGCGCTTATTTCCGTAGCCCTCTTAAGAAGTATCGGGGCCTGCGTGCCCAGCATGGACTGAGCGGACTCCCCGCCCATCATCTCTGTGAGCCCCCCGCCCCTTCCCGCCTGGAGCAATATGGTGACTATCAGGATAAGGCATATGATTATGTGAAAAATGATAAGGGCTATATACATTTTTAAACCTTCTTTTCGGCGTAAAGCCTTGATGTAGTCTTGATTATATCAACAAAACCCTCTGATTTCAAGCTGGCTCCGCCTATCAACCCTCCGTCTATATCCTTTTCCTTCATCAGTTCCTCTATGTTGTCGGGCTTCACGCTGCCGCCGTACAGAACGCGTCTTGAAGAGGCCAGGGACTCGGAATACAGACTCTCCAGAAGAGACCTTATCATGGCATGTACCTCCTGGGCCTGCTGCGGAGTGGCTGTCTTCCCCGTACCTATAGCCCACACGGGTTCATAGGCTATGACCAGCGTGTCCAGATAGTCTTCGTCAAACCCCTTGAGTCCTTCGGTCACCTGAGACTTTACCACTTCCATGGTCTTGCCGGCTTCCCTTTCCTCAAGAGTCTCTCCCACACACATTATCGGTATCAGCCCGCCATCTATGGCGGCCGCTATCTTTTTATTGACCGTTTCGTTTGTCTCTCCAAAATATTTCCTGCGCTCGGAGTGACCTATTATAACATAAGCGCACCCCACACTCTTGATCATCGAAACAGATATTTCGCCGGTGAAGGCTCCTTCTTTTTCCCAGTAACAGTTCTGGGCTCCGGTAGATATGTTGCTCTCGGTCAGCATCTCCGCTACTTCGCTCAGGTTCGTAGCTGGAGGACATATTACCACATCGACATTCTCGACATCGAAGACATCCCTTTTTATCGCGTTGGCGAGCTCTACGGCCTCATCGACATCCTTATACATCTTCCAGTTACCTGCTATTATTGGTTTTCTCATCTTTCTCCCTTTCTCCTTCGGATAAAAATACTAAGACCGGCGCCATGCCTTTACATCACTCGCGGCAGGCTCCATTAACATATCATTTGTCGTTCAACGCCGCTATACCCGGCAGTTCCTTGCCCTCCAGATATTCCAGAGAGGCTCCTCCCCCTGTTGACATATGAGACATTTTCTTGCCAAGACCCAGCTGATTTATCGCCGCCGCCGTGTCCCCGCCGCCTATGACCGTAGTAGCCCTGAGAGAGGCCAGGTGTTTGGCAAGCGCACGCGTGCCTTTTGAGAAAGGTTTCATCTCGAAAAGACCTACCGGACCGTTCCATACTATCGTGTTCGAATCGGTAAGTACGGTCTTGTAGTTCTCTATCGTTCTCGGGCCTATATCAAGGCCTATCCACCCGTCGGGTATATTTTCGCCGACGGTCCTGCGCCTTGCCTTAGGGTTCATTTCCGTGGCCACTATGTGGTCCTGCGGAAGGAATATCCCCACGTTGCGCGCGCTGGCCAGACGGAATATCCTGTCGACCGTATCCATCATGTCGGCCTCCAGCCTTGAGGAACCGATACCTTTCTTCCTTGACTTGAGAAAAGTGTAAGCCATGGCCCCGCCTATCAGGAGAAAATCTATCTTGCCCAGCATATTCTCGATTACCGGTATCTTGTCGGCCACTTTGGCGCCGCCGAGCATCAGCGCGAACGGCTTATCCGGGTTCCTGGTGACCTTTTCGAAATATTCTATTTCTTTTTCCACAAGGAACCCGGCCACGCTGGGAAGATATTTCGTGACACCTTCCGTTGAGGCGTGCGCCCTGTGGCATGTGCCGAAAGCGTCTTCAACAAAAACATCGCCGAGAGAGGCGAGCTTCTTCGCGAATTCCGGATCGTTCCCGGTCTCTTCTTTGTGGAACCTCAAATTCTCCAGAAGGACCACGTCACCTTCTTCCATGGAACCCGTTAAGGCCTCAACAGACTCTCCGACGCAGTCATCCGCCTTTTTGACATCTTTCTTCAAAAGCTCCGAAAGCCTTTCAGCCACGGGAGCAAGGGAAAACTCCGGTTTGACCTCTCCTTTGGGCCGGCCAAGGTGGCTCATGAGTATCAGCTTGCCGCCCTTATCCATTATGTGCTTTATTGAGGGAAGCGCCGCGGTTATCCTGCTGTCGTCGGTTATCTTACCTTCGGCGTCAAGCGGTACATTGAAATCCGCCCTCATAAGCACTTTTTTGCCCTTAAGATCGATGTCTGCCAGTGTTTTTTTCATCGTATCCTCCTGAAAAACCCGGAATATTCACCACCGTTACCGCTTTTATTTCACCAGGATCGCGGCCAGATCAACTACGCGGTTCGAATATCCCCATTCGTTGTCATACCATCCGACCAGCTTCACCATATTTTTGCCCATGACCATGGTGGCGCCCGCGTCAAAAACACAGGAATAAGGGTTGCCGATTATGTCCACCGAAACTATCGGGTCTTCGGTGTATTCCATTATCCCCTTCAAAGAACTTTCCGATGCCTTTTTCATGGCCTCGTTCACCGCCTCTACCGTTACCTCTTCCTTGGTAGTGGCTACAAGGTCTACCACAGAACCGTCCTTGACGGGCACTCTCATGGCCATTCCGTTAAGTTTGCCCTTCAGCTCGGGTATTATCTTTCCTACAGCTGCGGCCGCGCCGGTCGTAGTTGGTATTATGCTCTCCGCCGCCGCGCGGGCCCTTCTGAGGTCCGAATGCGGAAGGTCGAGAATGCTCTGGTCGTTGGTATAGGCATGCACGGTCGTCATCAGGCCTTCTACCAGCCCGAAACTATCGTTCAAAACCTTTACCATGGGAGCAAGACAGTTAGTTGTGCATGACGCGTTCGAAACTATCTTGTCCTCAGGCTTAAGGCTATCGTTGTTAACTCCCAGGACCACCATGTTGTCTATCTCGTCTTTCGGCGGCACCGTAAGTATGACCTTTTCAGCCCCTGCCTCGATATGCCAGGAAACCTGTTCCTTTTTCCTGAAAACCCCGGTGGATTCTATAACTACCTGGACACCTTCTTTTTTCCAGGGAAGTTCCTTGGGGTTCTTTATGCTCATTATCTCTATCTCTTTGCCGTTCACGACTATAGAATTCTCTTTGGCTTCTACCGTGCCTTTGAACTTACCGTGAACAGAATCATACTTCAAAAGATGCGCAAGGGTCTTGGCATCGGTAAGATCGTTTATCGCGACGACTTCAAACTCATCGCGCTCCGTCATTATCCTGAACACCTGCCTGCCTATTCTTCCAAAACCGTTGATGCCTATCTTGATCGCCATTTCACTTCCTCCTTTTAATTGACCGATATTGCTTAAGAACAAGGACCTTTCCTTGATTTTTTAAGTCGGTATTATATATCCTCGAGGACCAACATTCAATACTTTTTTCCTCTTTTTCTATCAATTTCGTTCAAATAAGCTTTTCGTATCCTTATATTTCTGGGCGTTATCTCCACAAGTTCATCATCTTTTATAAATTCCAGCGCGAACTCAAGCGTCATTTCCCTGGGAGGTATAAGCTGTATGGCGTCATCCGACCCGGCGGCCCTCATATTGGAGAGTTTCTTCTCTTTAAGCGCGTTCACCACAAGATCCGTCCCTTTATTGTTAACCCCCAGCACCATACCCTCATACAGATCGTCCCCGGGTGAGACGAATATCTCTCCCCTCGGCTGCAGGTTGTAAAGCGCGTAAGCTACGGCTTTACCTGAAGTCTGTGACACAAGCACACCCGTCTGACGCGACGGCATTTCTCCTTTATAGGTCTGATATTCCAGAAAGTTCTGATACATGATCCCGGTCCCCCGGGTCATCACCAGAAAGTCGCTCCGGAACCCTATAAGCGCCCTTGAGGCTATAACAAAATCTATCCTTATGGTCTGGGTCGACGTAGGGGCGATGGCCTTTATATCAGCCTTCCGTTCGCCGATAGCCTGCATTACCGGGCCCTGATATTCCGCGTCAACTTCTATTACCACTTCTTCCACCGGTTCCAGCACCTGATCCCCCATTTCCTTCAATATAACTTCCGGGCGGGAAACTTCCATCTCATATCCCTCCCGCCGCATGGTCTCTATCAGGATGGCAAGGTGCAGTTCGCCTCTGCCCGACACCTTGAAACGCTCTCCCCCTTCAACCTCATCTACCTTTATTCCCACATTTACCATGGCCTCATGAGTGAGACGCTCGCGTATATGACGGGATGTCAGGAATCGCCCTCCGTCTTTGCCTGCTATGGGGCTTGTATTGTGTGAAAAATTCATAGAGATCGTCGGCTCGTCTATTTTTATGGCCGGGAGACCTTTGGGCTCATCGGCACAGGCCAGGGTCTCTCCTACCTGAACGTCCGCTATCCCGGAAATGGAGACTATGTCCCCCGCTTCCGCCTCCGGGGTCTCGACCCGAAGCAAACCTTTGTACTTCATGACCTTTGTCACTTTCGCCGAGATGACGGTACCGTCGCGTTTGACCAGCGCAACAGGATCTCCCACATGGATGGACCCGTGGAATATCCGCCCTGTCGCTATAAGACCTACGTACGGGTCGTAATCAAGCATCGTAACGAGCATTTGAAAGGGAAGATCGACATCCGCTACAGGCGGCAGCACCCTGTGAAGTATGGTGTCCAAAAGAGGCTTAACTGATTCGGGCGGTTCATCAAGATCCAGAACAGCGTACCCATCTTTGCCGGAAGCATAGACTATGGGGAAATCCAGTTGTTCTTCCGTGGCGTTGAGTTCACAGAAAAGGTCAAATGTCATATCGGCTACTTCATCCGGCCTTGTATTGGGCCTGTCGAGTTTGTTTATCACCAGTATGGGTTTAAGGTGCAGTTCCAGCGATTTTTTCAAAACGAACTTGGTCTGGGGCATGGGACCTTCGAACGCGTCGACCAGAAGAAGAACACCGTCGACCATTTTCAGTATACGCTCAACTTCGCTGCCGAAATCAGCGTGTCCGGGGGTATCCACAATATTGATACACACTCCCTTGTATTCAATAGAGGCGTTCTTTGAAAGTATCGTAATGCCCCTCTCCCTCTCAAGCGGATTGGAATCCATCATAAAGACCTCTCCGGTCTTGAAAGCGTGAGCTCCGGTATACCTCAAAAGCGCGTCAACAAGGGTGGTCTTGCCGTGGTCAACATGGGCTATGATAGCTATATTCCTAAGATCTTTTTTTCTTTTCTGGATGGTCATATTCTCTTCTCCTATATAAAAAAACCACAAGGCCAGAAAAAGATGACCCTGTGGCATAATAATCCCTGCCGCTTGCGATCTTACGCCTGATTCTCGCTTTATTCTATGCTAATTGCGTACTTTTGTCAAACATGTTCGGACGAAATATTTTGGTACTTTTGCAAAAATTTTCGTGTAACATTTGTACCGTTTGCGATTCTGTTCGGCAACGTGTCCCCTTTTTCAAGGTTAAGAGTGTCCCCTCGTATCTAAAAATCTCGAATCGGGGTCTTCCCATCAAAAAACGTTAATTTAACAAATTTAGCGAACCTGCCGTATAGCGGGGACAACTTTAAGAACAAAAATGGGGACAGCTTAAAGGTTTGATTTACCAAACGGTACAAAACTACAAAGATGTTGTCATATCTCTGGCTCATATAAACGGAACGCTGAATAGGGTTTCCTCGCATGGGAAATCGTACGTCCCCGCGAAAATATACCGGGATTTGCCCGGCTTATCACCCACATTATCGACTGCGCTTGAACACATCGAGAAAACGTGAGGCTGAATCCTGCCATGAGAATTCGCCTGCCCTGAGAGGGCCTTTTTTCCTCAAATCATCACTCAGAGATCTATCCTGTATGACGTTAAGTACCGCTTCGGCGATAGCTGAAGTGCTTTGGGGATCTACGGTCATGGCGGCTGTCGAGGCTATTTCGGCGCAGCTTGAAGTGGAAGATGTCACGACCGGCGCGCCAGAGCTGAAAGCTTCAAGAATGGGAAGGCCGAACCCTTCGTAAAGAGAAGGATAAACAAAAACTTCGCAGGCGCTGTAAAAAAGATTCATGTCGGACCTGTCAACATATCCGGGAAACACTATGTCTTTTTCCATTCCCTTTCGCAGAGCCTCCCGGCGGGCGGAGTCGAATTTACCTATCATAACAAGAACATGCGGTATTTTGCGCAAGTTTTTCATCTGACGGAAAGCTTCCGCGAGAAGGCCGGAATTCTTTCTCTCGTCCTGCCCTCCAACGAAAAGCACGAACTGTCTGTCTATGGAATATTTTTTCTTTATCGCCTGAAATGCCGTTTTTCTGTCCACAGGTCTGAAAGATTCATTCTTTCCGGGATATATTACCTCTATCTTGCCCTCGTACCCGGGGAACCTTGAGGCAAGATCTTTTTTTGTGTTATTGGAATCGGCTATCACGACAGCGCTGTCATCCAGAACCCTCCGCAGTTTTCCCTCGAGTCCCGATAGATAATCATCTGAATAGCCCCCGGGGAAGATGAGCGGCACCACGTCATGCACGGTCGTAACAAGTTTAGCTTTTCCCGGCGCCGTGATATCGTAGCTCGATGTGTGAAAAACATCCATATCGCGCATAGTGGTCTCGGGCCTCAGTCTTACTCTGTCCACACGGTGACGGAATTTAGCCGAAGGCAGACCCGGCAGGCGCCTTTTGAAGTCGAACGGTCTTATATAGCTGTAAAGAAAATATTCGTTAGCGCTGTCTATATCGGCAAGCGCGGAGATAAGGTCCATAGTGTAGTAACCTATGCCCGTTCTCTTTTTCAAGGTGGATCTTATATCTATTCCTATCTTCATGATACCTCTTTTATCCCAGCTTTGTGTCCTTCGACACATCGTGTCCCCTGAGAAATTCATCCGAGGTCATCGGTCTTTTCCCCTCCGGCTGCAGCACGGCTATCCTTATGGCGCTTTTACCCGTGCTGACTACCAGAGCGGGGCCGGCTGATATGACCGATCCGGGAGATACGTCAGCAGAGGATACATCCTCGACCGATGCCTGTGTGATCTTAAGCATCTTGCCGTTAAGATAAGTATAAGCACCCGGCCATGGCTTAAAAGCTTTTACCTTGAGAACTATAGAGCGGGCGTCCTGGTTCCAGTCTATTTTGCCCTCGGATTTCCGGAGTTTTGGGGCATATGTGGCCTTTTCCTCATCCTGGGGGGTCAGTTTCTCTGTACCCGCGGCTATTTCATCCAGGGTCTTTATCAGAAGTTCGGCGCCGCTTCGCGCCAGCCTTTCAGAAAGAGAGACCGCATCCTCATGTTCCCCTATGGCCGTTGTTTCCCGGGATATGATATCGCCTGCGTCCATCCTTTCGTTCATCCTTATCACCGTATTGCCGGTCTGCTCATCACCCTCCAGTATAGCGCGGTTTATGGGGGATGCCCCCCGGTACCTGGGAAGAAGTGAAGGATGCAGGTTCAGGCAGTATTTTTTCGGCATATCCAGTATGTTTTTTTTGAGCATGCTTCCGTAATCTATAACTACGAACACATCGGCCCGGGCCCCCTCGAGAAATGATAAAAAATCCTTATCCGATAGATCTTCGGGCTGAAGGACGTTCATCCCGGGAGCTGTTTTCTCAAGGATCGCTTTTATCGGCGCGGGCTTGACCTTCCACCCCCGTCCCATCCTGGTATCGGGCCTGGTAACAGCCAGTACCATATCATGCCCGGCGCCAAGAAGCCGCTTAACAGCAGGTACACCGAAATCACCTGTTCCGAAAAAGACTATGCGCATAACTTTTCTCCCCACTCATCGATTCAAATATACCACGCACTACGGACTTATATTACATGGTCATCGGGTCCACATCCACCGCCAGGAAAACGCCTGAGGCTTTGCGGAACCCTTTGAGAGCGCTCCTAAGCCGGGCGACCATAGCCGGCCGATCCTCGCACTTTATGAGTATGTTCCATCGATAATACCCCCGGAGCTTTACCATAGGAGAAGGCACAGGGCCTATCATATCGATATCCGGCACCCTTTTCTTAAGAAGCCCGGCAAGACTTTCCGAGAACTTTATGGCGTTATCCTCCTTTCTCGACCTTATGGTCAGCTTTACTAGATGCGTAAAAGGAGGAAAGCCGAGCTCCCTGCGGGATTGTATGTCCCTGGCGTAAAAAGCGTTATAATCATGTTTGGCGGCAAGCTTTATGGCGTAATTATCGGGCGTGAACGTCTGGACAATGACCTCTCCTCCAAGATCGCCCCTTCCGGCCCTGCCCGCTACCTGGGTTATGAGGTTGAATGTGCGTTCGCCCGACCTGAAATCCGGAAGGTTCAAATTAGCGTCCGCCGAAACTACTCCTACCATTGTAACTTTGGGAAAATCCAGTCCTTTGGCTATCATCTGTGTGCCTACTATAACGTCTATCTCGTGACGTTTGAATCCGGCAAGGACCTTGTCATGGGCTCCTCTTTTTGACATGGTGTCGGAATCCATTCTTTCTATCCTGGCATCGGGAAGTATTCTTTTAAGTTCTCCCTCCACTTTCTGGGTACCCGTACCTTTGTACATAAGGTGGTCTTTACCGCATGACGGGCATATCTTTACAGGCTGCTCCCTGTGCGCGCAATGATGACACATCAGCTCCCTGCGGGTTTGGTGGTAGACCAGCGGAGAATCGCATCTGGTGCACTTTAAAAGATACCCGCAGGATCTGCATATCACGAAAGTTGAAAACCCTCTCCTGTTGAGGAATATAAGAGCCTGTTGTTTTTTCCCTACATCATTTCTGAGCGATCCGGCCATAACGCTCGATATTACTTTCTTGCCCGTTCTGGTATCCAGCTCCATTCGCATATCCACCAGCTTAACACGCGGCAGCTTTTTTTCTTCTATCCTCTGCGTTATCTCTACCAGCCGGTACTCGCCGTTCAGGGCCTTATGATATGATTCAAGAGAAGGGGTGGCGCTTCCCAGTATTACCGGAACACCGGCCATTCTGGCCCTTTCTATGGCGACTTCCCTGGCATGATACCTGGGCGAATCCTCCTGTTTATAGCTCGGCTCATGTTCCTCGTCCACTATGAATATACCCGGGTTCGCGAAAGGACTGAAAACCGCCGAGCGCGGCCCTACCACTATTCTGGCCTTGCCTTCCTTTATCCTCTTCCATTCGGCGAACCTGGCGCTCTCGAGCATTCTGGAATGGAACACGGCCACGGTCCGATCAAACCGGGAAACGAACCTCTCCACGGTCTGAGGAGTAAGGGATATTTCCGGCACCAGTATGACCGCTGACTTGCCTTTGGACACCACCCTCTCGACGGCCTGCAGGTATATCTCGGTCTTTCCGCTGCCGGTTATGCCGTGAAGAAGGAACACTTCGTGTTTTTTTTCGTCAAGGCACCGGATGATATCATCAAGCACCTTTTTCTGTTCTCTGTTGGGGGAATGCGGCATGGTGGGTATCACTTCCGCCTGCTCCTCCTCTATCCTCATATCCATAGAGGTCTTGCCGCGCTTTAACACCCCGGGTATCATCGCCTCGAGCGCCTCTCCCCATGAACAGAAATAATTATCCTTTATCCATCGGGCCAGTTCTATCATATCGGGAGTAAATACCGGCGTCTCATCTATTATATCTATAAGATCCCTGGGAGATTCCACCGCCGGGGAGTCTTCTATCTTTACTATGTACCCTATCCTCTTCGCGCTCCTGAAAGGTATATGCACGCGTTTGCCCACTTCCGGGAGAAAAGCCGCACCGGACGGGACGCGGTATTGGAAAGCGCGGTCTATGGGCAGACTGGTTATGACTTCGACATACTTCTGTGGCATATTTTTCCGATTTTTTTATTTGGCCGGTATCTTGAGGTCAAGCTCTCTGGCGATAAGTTTCATATCCTGCCACACCTCTTTCTTCGCGGCCGGGTTACGCAAAAGATAAGCCGGATGATATGTGGGCATAAGCTTGATACCTCCGTAGTCATGGAACTTACCCCTCAGGGCGCTGATGGAAGTTTCGGTCTCAAGCAGGGTCTGAGCGGCGAATTTGCCGAGGGCGCAGATGATCACCGGGTTTATGATCTCTATCTGCCGCAAAAGATTGGGCAGGCATTTTTCGATCTCCCCGGGAAGCGGGTTCCTGTTGTCCGGAGGCCGGCATTTCAATATATTGGCTATATATACGTCTTTACGCTCAAGGCCTATCGACTCTATTATCTTTGTAAGAAGCTTTCCGGCCCTGCCCACAAAAGGCATCGCCTTGAGGTCCTCATCCCTGCCGGGAGCCTCGCCGACGAACATAAGACGCGCTCCGGTAGAACCCTCACCGAAAACCACATTGTTCCGTGTTTGCGCAAGCTGGCAAGCTTTACAAGAAGAAACCTCATTTCTCAGAACATCCATCTCTCCTCCCCCCTGCTCCACATACAATTCAGTAACGCCGGAAAGCATCTCTGCCTCTATGGCCTGTTTTAAAGCTCTTACGATATCTCCCATATCAGTCTCCTGGCGCTTCCAGTACCTTTTTAACTACATCCCTGGCGGCATTCGGCTTTCGTATCAGGTCTATGTTCTTTTTAAGCGAGGCATAAACTTCTTTTGATCCGAACATCCCGTCGATAAGCCCGGGGATATCCCCTGTTACCTCTGCTTTTTTAGCGGCGCCGCTGGAAACGAGGAATCGCTCGTTCCATGTTTCCTGCCCCGGTATAGACCCGTACAGTATCATCGGCAGACGCGAATCCATCGCCTCTGTAACGCTTATACCGCCCGCCTTGGTGACCATTATATCCGAGACCGCCATTAGTTCCGCCACCTTGTCGGTGAAACCGAAAAGCCTGATAGCATAATTCAGTTTTGCGGAAAGCTTTTCAAGTTCGTCATAAAGATATGTATTATGGCCGCAAACAGCTATGACCTGCAAGTCGGTACGGCATTTACCGATGTCTTCAAGTATCCGCGCTACAGGTCCGACGCCAAAGCCCCCGCTCATTATAAAAACGGTCTTTTTGTTTTTGTCGACGCCGTACTTTTCACGCAGCGCGTCTTTGTCCAGATCGCGGGTGAATTCATCCATGGCGGGTATGCCCGAATCTATTATCCTGCTATCCGGCACACCCCTCTTAGCAAGCTCGGTCTTAGCGGAGGCGCATCCCACAAAAAAACTATCAACACTGTCCGAAAGCCAGTAGGTATGGGGGCCGTAATCGGTCATTATGGCGAATATCGACGAGCTGATGCCTTCCTCTTCCTTGAGTATCCGGGCAATGCTCGTGACAAGAAAATGCGTAGCCACTATGGCGTCAGCTTTCCTGCTTCGCAAAAAGTCGGCAAACCCGGGAAGCCCCTTATGGTCAAGCCTGCCTCGCAGCCTTCTGGTGATCTTATCGAAGAGGGGAGAATTAGAAGCGTAGTAGATAAAAGCCCAGAGCCATGTGGCCTTTTTCATGGCAAACACATAAAAATCCAGGTAGGCGAACTTATAAAGCGGTGTAGCGTACTCCATAACATCGACTATCTCAACATCACATTCCGGAGCCGAAAGCTCAAACGCCTCTTTGACAGCTAAAGCCGCCTTTTTGTGGCCGAGCCCCGCGGTGGAATAAACTATTATCACCTTTTTCCCCGCGCCTGTCATATCTGTCATCTTTCCTCCATAACTACTTCTACCGCTTCCAGAAAATTTTCGCATATGTGGTCGGGTTGCGATGTCCAGGCCTTCTCATCCCCGCGGCCGGACTTCCCCGAAAGAACGAGTATCGTTTTCAGCCCCGCTCTTTTTCCGGCAATAATGTCACGCTCGGAATCTCCTATAAAATATCCGTCTTCAAGATCCGCGAGTCCTAACTTCTCCCGCGCCTCGATAAATAAACCATCTTTGGGCTTACGGCAGTGGCAGTTATCCTCGTCGAGATGTGTACAGTAAAAAACCTCATCTACGCGGCCGCCCTCTTTCTCTACGGCCTCTCGCATCTTGGCGGTAAGGACATCAAGCTCTTGCCGGGTCATTATGCCTCTGCCGACGCATTTCTGGTTCGATATCACAACGTTCCTGTATCCCGCTTCGGTGAGTTTCCTCAGGCCTTCCAACACACCCGGAAGGAACTCGAAATCCTCCCAGGCAGTGATATAACCGTAAGGGGTACGTCCTTCCCCATCAACATTTATGACCCCGTCCCTGTCTATAAAAACGTATTTCTTGCGCATTATTTCCCCGCCGTCCCCCCGGAAGTGAAGAAACTTTTTGTTTCCCGCGCGTCATCATACACAAGAGCCCACATAAGGATCGCCGCCACTCCCGCGAAGTGTATCATAAAACGCGATATCGTTGTATTAACATAAAAGAAAAGGTTCTCGCCGGTAGTGGCCATGTATCCCGTAAAATACCCCGCGGCCGATACCAGCAGAAAAAGCGTAATATAGGCATTCTCTCCTCGCCACAGACTTTTGCGTTTCCATATGATCGAAGCAAAGAACATAACCCAGAATATGTTCCATTTTTTCGGGCCGAAAACCTCCTGCTGGAAAAGGTTGAGGATTATAGGGATATCCTTCACGTTCCGCATCAAACGGTCTGCCGTAAGCGCCGTTATGTTCAGGTCGCTGTTGACCGCGCCGCTGGATATCTTGACCAAAAACCATGGCAAAGCGATCGCTCCTATCATAGCAATGGCCAGGACCCCGTCACGTAAGGCTCTTTTTCTCCATACCCCCCTCTCCCGCGCGGCGAGAACGACGAAAAGCAGAATGAACGCCGCGGTAAAAACAATAGCCTCGTTCTTTATCCACAAAGAAAAACCCATCAGGACTGAAGAGAACACAAGGTCGGCGGCTATCCTGACGCGCGCGTAGCTTATAAAGTAGAGCATACTGCAGGTAACAAAAGCCGCTAGAAGAAGATCCGCGTGTATTACTGTGCCGTAGGCGGCTATCTGGGGTATGGTAGCGAGTATGAACACCGAAAGAAGGGCATACGCCGGGTCGAACAGTTTTCTCATCCGCGAAAAGAACAGCGCCATAAAACCCAGATACACCATGGGCATAAGCATCTTTACGATAAGATCGTTGAACCCCGTAAAAGCATAGATCCATGTCATGACGAATGGAAGAAGCAGAGGATAATCCGGATGTGCCACAACCCCTTCCGGCCAGGCAAAGAAACCCGCGGGTATGCCCTCCGCGAAATAGAACATCTTGGCCTTTAGAGCGTAGTTGGCTACGGCATCGTGTGAACTGGCCGGAGCGGACATCGCCAGAAATATCACCCACGCCGCCTGAACGGCTATAGCGGCCATGATGAATTTGTGCGCACGCGTCCACTTTCCCGCCGGCACTCTGTAAGGCTTTATTTCCGCTGAGCGACAGGGCCTGGAAGCGTATCTTGCGGCCATGAGCATGAATATCACGGCCGGGACTATTACAAAATTAAGGAAATTGAACGCGATCCCCAATGAAAAATAGAGAAACATCAGCAATGATACCGCGCCCATGCCTAAAAACAGCGGCAGAGCCGCCATCTCCACGACCGAATGTCCGCTTCCCCCGCGCCTTTCTACCATCAGCATAAAAGCCGCGCCCAGCACCCATATGGAGAATACAGCCAGAACAAAACTCATAAAAGATCCTTCCTCACAAGGACGCTTCCCGCCCCCGGTAAAGAAACATGTTCCTGATATCCGGCGGGCACTTTGCCCTTAGCGCCGAAAATAACAATGAAGTCCGGGTTCTCGGAAGTCCTGCGGTGAGGCCACAGATAATATCGCGCCCGGACCTCGGCTATGGAGAACTTTTCGAGCCCCGTGATATCATAGGTAGCTCCGTCGGGAAAGTTGTCAGCGCAAAAAGCGATAATTTCGCTGAGCTGGTCTCCCGCTATATATCTCACTTTTTCATTATACCCTTGTGAATACAGATATTTCAGATCCGAGTACTGCCCGCTTTTGTCCTCTCTTATCAGAAAGAACATCCATAGCCCTATCCATACCGCCAGGAGGATCTTGAACACTGTCGATTTTTTTATCATATTATTTTATTCCTCAACGCCTCCGCGAGAAGAGCGGGCTCACGCAAGCTATACTTCCGGCCGTCCGCCGATCGAACATTAAAAGACGCGTCCATAGTAAGAATGGCGGACCTGCGGCAGAAACTCAAAAGAGACCGGGCCAAAGACATGCTGCCTTCGGGAACGATAACCGCGTCATATTTCTTTTTTTTAGTAAGCACCCGCCAGATCACAAGCCATGCAGTTATTTTTTTTCGTAATACCTTTATGCTCACATCCGTGTGCCTGATAAGCACGCCTTCTCTTATTCTGTCCGGTATTCTACTCAGATCGCCTGAGCCCGGGGCCCAGACATCCATGAGGACGCCCTGCCTCGCGAAACCTTTAAGGATCTCATAATACCCCAGAATATCCAAGGTTTCGGGCGTCGCCGGATCCGCGATGAACACCCTTAACAACCTGCCCCATTTCTTTTCGAATATTTTTTTATTCGCGGCATAGATATCCTCTTTGCCGGGAAGGGTCTTTCTGGATGCCTGTTCATGGTGAAAGACATAAGCGCTTTCAGCTATAACGGGTATAAGACCGGCCTCGCGGGCCCGGGCCGAAAGGTCTGTATCTTCGTAGCACACCCCCCGATAAGCCTCATCAAGATAGCCCACACGGTCTATTACCTCTCTTTTGATTAGACACGCGAAACCTATGGCATATCCTATCTCGATATAAGAATCGCCCTTATCCTTAAGCTTAAGGGCATGGCTATCAATGGATACGCCGTCACCCGGAACAGACCCGAAGGTATTGCTCTGGGGATTGACCATTCCTATGCCGGGTGATGTCTCGGCCACGTGTATCAACTCGCCGAGCCAGCCGTCAGTAACGACGCAGTCGTTATTCAGCAGACAAACGTAAGGGGCCTCCGATATCTTCATGCCTTTATTCATCCCGGAGGCGAACCCTGAATTCTCATCGCTGAAGATCTTTTCAACGGACACGGTATCATTCCCTTCAAGAGACTCGATAAACCGTATTACTTCCGGATCGGTGCTGGCGTTGTCTACTATGATCAGCCTTGAAGCCACCCTCGTATGCGCGAAAACGCTTTCAACACACTGCCTGAGAAGATCCGGGCTTTCATAGCTCAAAAGTATTATATCGCATTCTTTTTTCGTGTTCGTCGCGAGATCCATACCTATACCTATCTCCTCTTTGAGATCGTTATCTCCTCGCCGTCAGTGGCGGGGTGCCTGCCATTAATTTCGCGCGTCTTTGAGTTGTATGCTCCTCTTAGCTCTCAGCCGACTTTGTCCGGGTCAGCTCCCAGTATTTTGCCCACTTGAGATAATGCACCCAGGCGAACATCACGGAAAAGACCAGGCCGTGCATGCCTTCGGCAAGTCCCATCTTTCTCACATAGAGTTTTTTGAAAAGCTTGAGAGGCTTCACCTTGAGATTGTACATCACGGTGCTTTCAGGTATCATGCTGTCTTTCTTGAACATCTCTTGCGCCTGCAAAGTAGTGTATCTGTTCTGCCTTTCTATGAACTCTGACATAGAGTCAAAAGGATAATGCTCTACCGCTTCCTCAAGCTTGCCCTGTTTGCCGTCCACCACAAGTGTCTCATGTATGTCACCTTCGTAGCGGGCGCATCCTTTCCTGAAAAGATGCGCCGAATAATGGTACCAGCCGCCGCGCATCATGGGTCTGCCGAGGAAGATGTTCTTCCGACGGAACTTGAAACTCACGCACCCGTCGTCATCACCTGCAAGTATCTTCTCAAGCCGGGCGCGGAACTTATCTGTAACGACCTCGTCCGCGTCAAGCTGGAGTATCCAGTCGCCTGAGGCGGCATCGGTGCCTTTATTCCTTTCGTTGCCGAACCCCGCGAAGTCGCTCATTATTATATTGTCCGCGTACTCCGAGGCTATTCTAACCGTATCATCCGTAGAATGGCCGTCAACTATAATGATCTCATCGACCCATTTCACCGATTCCAGACAGTTCCTCAGTTTTTTGTCCGCGTTCCTTGTTATAACGACCACCGAAAGCTTTTTTCTCTGTCCGCTGTTATCCATTGGCTTACGGCCCCCGGCTGCGGCCTCACTTCTCTCTGGTCCGGCCTCCGGACGGGTCCGCATCTCCCAGCACTTAACCCAGCTCACCAACTGATATATCCCGCTGAAAACCGCCACCGTAAGTCCATAGACCCCGTCTTTATAGGCCTTTTTCCTCAGAAGCCTCCTGTAGAAACACCTGTCGATGGTCCGCCTGAAAGCCCGGGCAAAACTCATTTTCCTGTTGGTCAGATACCATTTACGGGCTTCCAGGGTGGTGTGAGAGTTCAAACTTCTCACATAGTCGGCGATATCCCTGTGGGAATAATGTATCAGATCTCCCTTGAGATGTCCGCAGTCGCCGTCAAGAAAAGCCCGGGGGTGCACATCGGCCTCTTCGTACTTGAACTCGTCTTTCAGGAAAAGACGGGTCTGCGGGGCCGGATATTCACCTCCATGACGCAGCCAGTAACTGCCTATATGGTTCCTTCTCGGTGTCGTATAGGCCTTGAATTCGGGGTTTCCATCAATGAGGGCGGCGATCTCCCCGGCAAGCTCTCCGGTGATCCGCTCATCGGCGTCAACACTGAGCACCCATTTGTTGGAGGCCTGCGCGTACGCCCAGTTCCTGTGGCGTCCCTCATTCTCCATCTCTTTTACGAATATTTTATCGGTAAAAGAAGCGGCTATCTCGCGCGTTCTATCCGTTGAATTATCATCGACCACTATTATCTCGTCCGCCCATGCCGCCGCGGAGAGACAATCGGCGATATTCTCTTCCTCGTTCTTTGTTATAACAACCACGCTTACCGGTGCTTTATTCACAATAAACTCCCTTTTCCGCTGACTACGGTCTATCTGTCTTTTCCAAAAGTTCCATACATGCTTCCGCTACTCTGCGCGGGCTTATTTCGGTCACGCATCGTGCGTCATATTCACAATCAGGCAGTTTGAAACGGTCATAGCACGGTCTGCAAGAAAGGTCCTCGGCCTTTATGACGATGTGCCTTTCCGTGAACGGATACGGACCGTACACCTTATCATCCACCGGACCGAACACCGAAACCGTCTTCAGCCCAAGAGCCGAGGCCAGATGCAGAGGCCCCCCGTCATTACATAACACAAGCTCCGCCGCGCTTATCACACTCACATACTGCCTGAGCGAAAGACCGGTCTCGACCACACTCGGCGGACTGGTCATGCCTGAAGCGACATATCCCGCAAGGTCCCTTTCAGAGCTGTCGCCCAGCACCGCTATATCCCGGCCGCTGGCGGCTATTAGATCCGCGGCCTGCGTAAACCCCTCGGCATACCATCTCTTGCGGGAAGCTTGTTTACCCCAGCTGGCACCTCCACCCGGTATTACCGCGACGAACTTCCCTCTTTTTATGTTCTTGTCAGCGAGATACTTTTCAAGCCACCCCTCAAGAGCGGGATCCGGCACGATGCGCATATCCTTTATCTTCGGCTCCACCCCGACCGCGCCTAAAAGGTCCAGATAATGTTCCGCCACATGCCTTCCGCTGAAACCGACTAAAGGTATCTTGTCCGTAAGAAATACCCCTCTTCTTTTATAGTCGAGCCCTATCCTTTTGGGCACTCCGGCCAGGGCGAAACCCAGACCGAATTCCCTCGAAAGAGTAAGATCGAAAACGGCCTCATACTTTTTCTTCTTTATGTTCCCGAAAAGAGCTTTAAGCTCGGCAAAGAACCTTTTTTTTGAAGCGCTCCACAGCCTGGTGTAATAATCTTTCTCATAAACAAATACATCGTTCACTCCGGGTATAAGACCGGCTATTTCCATGGTCCTCGCGTTGGATAGGTATCCCACATCAACGTTCCCGAACCTTTTCCTGAGGTTGGCGATAAGAGGCGCGGTAAAAAGAACATCGCCTATACCGAAAATGTTGGCTACAAGAACTCTTTTCATGACTTCTCTTCCGGCAAAGAACGACTCATTGAAAAACAGAAGCCCAGCAGCATCCAGAAGAACACCGCAAGGGTCACCGAATAAAGATGCGTATCGAAAGCGCTGTTGATAGAAAACCCTGTAACTCCCGCGAACAGACCCCCGGCAAGGTTTCTTCGCCGGCCATCGGGCATTGATAATATCCCCTTAAGCGAAAATACCAGGACCGTCACAAGAAAAGCGATAAAAAGCAAGGCCCCTATTATCCCTATCTCGGCCCCCATCTGAAGGTAGCAGTTATGGGCATACCTGTCATCGGGATAATCCTCGGGCTTATGATCCGGAAAATGTCTGCTGTAGGTATTGACCCCGAACCCCAGAACGGGGTGCTCCTTTATCATATTGATAGTGCCTTCCCATATCTTGAGACGCTCCCAGGTAGTACCGCTTTCAGTGTCCTTAAGGTCATATATCCTTTCCTTGGCGGAATGCGGCATAACAACAAAAAGAACTACCAGTATGGCCGCGAATACAGCAGCCGTCCTTTTGGCCTTAAGCATCCCCACCACAAGAAAGGCCGCCGCGAAAGAGACCCAGGCCCCGCGCGAACCTGTAAGGACCAGGCATACAATTGAAAGTCCCAGAGGCACCGAATAAAGCGCTATCGTCTTTAAGGTATTCTTTTTTGAAAGGATCAGCGATATAAGCACCGATGCCATAACCATCAGATAAGCCCCGAAATCGTTCGGATGTACGAAAGAAGAGGATATCCTTCTGAGATGGTCCTGGGCTATAAGGCTTCTTCCCCTTATGAAGTCCTCCCCTGTAAAATACTGAAACAAACCGCTCGATGTAACGAGCACCACGGCCCCGATAGAGAAATACACGAACCTCTTCACCTGGGTCTTTTTCCAGTTGCCGGTTGCCATAACGATAAAGACCATACCGTATTGAGCGTATTTGAAAACCCCGCGGAAACTCTCCATGAAAAACGAACTATTTACGCACGAAAGTATATTCCAAAGAAAAAAGACAAGAAGCACCCTTGCCGCTATACTGTCGGCGGAGGCGATGTCACGGGTAGAGATGCTTTTTATGATCCATGCCGCGATCATAACGCTTGAGGCTATCTCAACTATCGAGATAGAAAAGGTCACGGCGAAAAGAAGGGTATATAAAGACCACTCCACCACCGCGTCAAGAAAATTGATGAATTTCTGTTTCGTCATCCTTCCCCCTGGTTACACTTCCCCTATTCCGTTACAAGGCGAACTTACCCCTCAGCCTTAATACGCGTTCTTCATCGCGAATACCGACATCAGGATTATCTTTATATCGAACATAATAGACCAGTTCTCCACGTAGTGAAGATCATATTTGGTTCTCTCTTCTATGGACGTGTTACCTCTTAGGCCATTGACCTGCGCCCAGCCGGTCATACCCGACTTTATCCTGTGGCGGGCCATGTACCTGGGTATATCCCGCTTGAACTTGCCCACAAAGTGAGGTCTTTCGGGCCTCGGACCCACAAGGCTCATATCACCTTTCAGAACGTTTATAAGCTGCGGCAGCTCATCTATATTGGTGCTCCTTAAGAACGTCCCCAGTCTTGTCCTTCTGGGATCGTTCTCGCTTGCCCATACCGGGCCGGTACCTTTTTCGGCATTATGAACCATCGTACGGAACTTGATGATAGCGAACCTGCGGCCGTCCTCTCCCACCCTTTTTTGAAAATAGAACACGGGCCCGGGAGAACCGCTTTTCACTAAAGCGGCCACGATCAAAAGAAACGGCGACAGCACCGCCAGACCTGTAATAGAGATCGCTATATCCATAGCCCTTTTAACGAAACGATTGAACCCTTCGGAGAGAGGGGATTCCTTAAGCCCCAGAAGAGGCACCCCGTCTATGGTCCTCATATCCACCTGAGAGGTAACCATGCCCAACAGGTCCGCCACTATCCTGACCTCGGCCATATGCTTTTCGCAGTCGAGAATGATCTCCATCATTCTCGACCGGGACATCTCTACATCAGTAAGGATCACCTCTTCTATGTCTAACTTGGATATTACCGAAGAAAGCTCCTCCACACCGCCGAGCACCGGCACTTTGCCTATATCCTGTTTTTCTTGTGACCTTATCCGCAGTACGCCTTTAACATTGTAATCCCAGTGAGGGTCGTCGGAGATGTGGGTTACAAGCCTCGGGACCATTTCTCCGTCGCCTATTATCAGAAGGTTACGTATTTTCTTACGCAGAGAGAACCTTACGCGGTTAACCAGGAACCTCCACGCCCCGACGAACAATATAAGAACGACCCACGCTATCACCAGCATGCCTCGTGAAAAGGAATACTCGCGGTAAAGGAACGTCCCGGCCATAAATATAAATATGCCCAATGTAACGCTTCTTACTATGGAAAAGAACTCGTCAACTATAGAAAGCCGGGCTCTGACAGAATAAAGCTTGTCCGACCTCATAAGAAATATCATTATAAGCGCGAGAACAGGTAATACCTTGTAGTAGACTCTCACGTGAGGGACGCCAAGATCTATCTCAAATATCCCCGAATTGAACCTGAGCCAGTATGAAAAAAGGAAACCCAGGCTTACCGCGACCGCGTCGCCCACCATAAGTATCGATATGAGTCTGAAATCGTTGCGTATCCTCATCGGCTGTCCCTGTTTTGCGCTTCCCGCTTACGCTGTATATACTCGTTTATCTCTCTCTTAAAACGGGCCCGGTTGAACCTTAACGCGTTACGTTTTATCCCGGCGGCGTCGAACTCTTCGCGGTTATTTTCCAGGATCTCCACCGCCTCGTTGAGCGCTTCGGGGGTCTGCGCATCAAAAAAGACCCCGCTCGGGGCCGCGTTCTCTGTGCCGGACCCCAACGGCACTATCGTTTCAAGCGCTCCTCCCCGTCCGTAAGCTATAACAGGCTTGCCGTAAAGCTGCGCCTCGACCGGAACGATACCGAAATCCTCTTCCCCCGGGAATATCAGCGCCAGGCAGCCGCTGTAATACTCGGAAAGCTCTTCGTCGTCGGCCCATCCCTTGAACTCGATATTGCTTCCGGCGCTGTTTTTGAGCCGGTCCAGGTCGCTGCCCGACCCTATTATTACAAGAGGCCTGCCGGAACGATTGAACGCGTCTACCGCCAGGTCCGCTCTCTTATAAGGCACAAGCGCGGACACCATCAGGTATGCGCCCTCTCCCTTTTTCCGGGAGACTTCCCTGCCATGAGAGTCCACATCTACGGGGGGGTATATTATATCTGAATCCCTGCCGTAATACTCCTGTATCCGGCTTTTCACATTATCCGATATGGCTATGAAATAATCAATCCTTTTATTGGACGCAAGGTCCCACTTTCTCAATCGGTCTATGACCCTTGCTATAAACCATTTCTTTATGCCATGTTCCGATGAAAAATACTCGTCATAGAATTTCCAGGCATATCTGACGGGGGTGTAGCAATAGCATATATGAAGAGCCCCGGGAGGACTTTTTATCCCCTTGGCCACGCAATGGCTCGAGCTCAGGACAAGGTCATATCCCGAAAGATCGAAACTTTCTATGGCCTTCGGAAAAAGAGGCAGAAAGCTCCTGTACTTTTGAGACACACCGGGAAGACCCTGCAGAAAGGACGTCTTTATATCCATCCTTTCTATAACAGGCGATACGCTGCCTTTATTATGTATCAGCGTAAAAAGAGTGGCATCCGGAAAAAGCTCGCAGAAGACCTCAAGGCACTTCTCCCCGCCCCTCATCCCAGTGAGCCAGTCATGCACAATAGCGACCCTGCCATTATTCATAGCCTATAATTATACCATTATTATAACAAGGGTCAACCAATCAGTATCAAGGGTCAGGTCTTGACACTTGACACTTTTGCATCGGGGGTCAAGTCTTAGAGTATCAAGGGTCAGGTCTTGACACTTGACACTTTTCACCTATGCCCCTCCCTGACCTCCTAAATACCCAAAAATTGAGAAGGAAATTATCAACTCCCGGCATTTAAGGTCGATCCGCAACTATTCGTAATGCGTCCACAACCGTATGATCTTTACCGTCTTATGTTTTTTCAGGACCTGGTAAACTACCCGATGTTGGATGTTTATCCGGCGAGAATAGGCTCCCTCCAGATCTCCTACTAATTTTTCAAAAGGAGGGGGTGTCTTAAAAGGATCTTTTTCTAAGATACTGAGGATGATCTCGGCTTTTGGACGCAGCCCCGCGGCGGAAAGCTTCTTTGCGTCTTTTTGCGCTTGAGAGGTATAGACGAGTTTCCAATTCACCAGTTTAGCTTCTTATTACACTTTTTTATCGGAGTTTTTAGTCCCTCGCGTATAGACTCTCTCATTCCGGGGACCGAAAGCAAAAATAACGTCTCTTTAATAGCTCGCCAGTCTTCCTCGCTGATCAGGATCGCATTATGTCTTTTCCCACTGATCTGAACGGGCTCATGTGATTCCGCTATTTTATCCAAAAGCTTATATAGCTTGGCTCTTGCCTGGCTTGCTGTTAAAGTTGTCATCTTTGCTTCCTCCATATATAGCGTACCACATAACGTACGTCTTGTCAACTCGTAAGGGGGTCAGGTCTTGACACTTGACACTTTTTCGATCTCTGATTCGAGCTCTAAAAGCATCTCCCCCATTTCCCTGTTCTCCCCCCTGCGTTTTTCTATTCGTTTCCACGCCTGACTAACGCTGGCATAGTGGGTGTTGTTATAAAAAGTAGCTATCTCCTTAATGGTTTTCTGGGTATACTTCCGGCAAAGATACATCGATAAACTACGGCGTAACCGGGCATCATTTTCCACACGTCTCTCAACTACGCTCTTGATCTCATCAAGAGAAGGCTCTACAGGACGCCTTAGAGTTTTCAATAGAGGAATCTCCGGATCCAAAGGCTTTTCCTCGGACATCGCCTTTATGGTCTCAACAAAATCATCATCCCCCAGGATCCATCCGTTTTTCATATTTGAATCGATGAATTCTTTTTCTTTACCAAGATTAGCCATCACAAAACACTTATATAGTTCTTGGGCTGCTTTCGGTTTATTGTGGAACATCGACAGTATATATGCGGCAGTAAGCCATTTGGGTGTTTTTTTTGCATTTCCTCCGGTAAAAAAAGAATAACTTGAATAAGGATACTGCTCCGGCAATTTAACTATCCCGGCTCGTACAGGATTTAGATGCACATAACATGAAAGATAATTGAGATATTCGTCTTGCTGCACAAGGATCGACTTGAACCTCCCCTGATACAACGGCCCAATCCGTTTATATTTCGAGTTGTAATAAGCAGCATAACTGGTATTGACATAGTGCATGATCTTGCTGAGATTGGCTCGTGGCGTTTCAAGAATGAGATGATAATGATTATCCATCAAAACATAGGAATGGAAAACAGCGTCGTACGCGGAATGGGCCGTGTCCAGGTAACGAAGAAATCTCTTTTTATCAAGATCTGTCGCAAATATGTTTTTACGTTCTACACCACGCTGAATTACATGGTAGAACGCTCCCTCAAATTCAATTCGTAGTGGACGTGTCATGGGATAATATCATCAGCAACGGTTAGAAGTGTCAAGTGTCAAGACCTGACCCTTTTACTGCTGCTGCTGAAGCTGTAATCTTTTTTTCCATTCCTCGGCTTCTTGTTGTACATCTATCCGATCGTTAACTTCTGGAACTTTATTTAA